>CAYQGF010000035.1:0-16821 GCA_964416885.1 uncultured Iamiaceae bacterium | reverse complement strand
TAGGCGATGTGCACGGCCGCTCCCGGGACCTCGACGAACGAGAACGTGTTCTAGTCGGCGGGCCCGGCCGGTGCCACCGCCCTCCAGCGCCGCGGGGCTGACGAGGCGGAGCACGCTGACACCCATCAGCGTGCTGCGCCCGCGCATCCGCGCCGGGAGGAAGCGTGCTGACTACGGTCAACCCCAGTGCCCACAGTCAACTTGACCACCGTCAATGCCGTGCCTAGTCTCGCCCCTCATGGCTCAGCTCCAACAACTCGAGTTCACCGCCGTCGAGCTGGAGCTCGCCGCCCGGTTCACGGATCAAGGACGCCGCCTGGTTGCGACCCCCGCGGCACGGGATCGTTTCCTGCTCCACGACGGCCAAGAGCTGCCGTGGGGCCGGATCGAGCAGCTCTGCCCGGTACGCCCGCTCGAGTGGTGGGCCAACCTGAAGGGCAACCAGGCGATCGCTCAAGCACACATCTGGCTCGGAGCCAAGGGCTTCATTGTCAGCGGTTCCTGCTCCATGGGTCGGCTGTTCGTCGTGGGCGAGCACGAGACGTCACTTCCCCCTCACCCGATCGTCGAGTTCCTGGCGGAGGAACGTCATCGCGATCTGCGCAACGTGCTGGTCCATCTCGACCTGTTCACTGCGTAGCGAGGAAGGAAGGATGACAACTCAAGACATCTTCACCCCCACCATCGACGGGGGCGGCAAGGAAGCTGCGCCCACCCCTGAGATGCGCTTCGATGAAGTGACCAACTGGAGCGTCTCCCTGCTCTTCGAGGTCACGGACCCAGGCGATGCTCCAGCCGAGGAAGAGCGTCGCCTGCGGATGCTCCAGGCACTTCGGGGCCTGTCACCGATGCTGACGATCAGCGAGCGATCGATCGCCCTGACCGTCTCGGCCGTCGGCAGCCGTGACCAAGCGGTGTCGAGCGGCCTGGAGGCTGCGTGGACGGGTCTCGACGCCGGCGGCGTCTCCACAGCTCGCCTTGTCGGGGTCAACCTCATCTCGAACGAGCGCGTGGACACTTGCGTCGAGCACGGGCTGCCCTTCCTCTACGACACGGAGACGGATCAGGCGCGCGATCACGAGGCTGCGCTCTCCGATATCCGAGGCCTGACCCATCCAGAGCAGATGAGCGCTGAGCCGAAGCGGTCGACCGTGGCGCCAGGCGATGCCTCGTCCGGCAATGGACCCGAAGGAGCTCGACCGCTGCTCGCGATCCTCAACGGTTCCTGCGCTTCGCAAGGCTCGTTGCCACGGCCCCCATCCGTTGACACAACCCTCCTCGAGAGGCTGCTGTCGTTGATGAGGGAGATCTGTGGCCAGGAGCTCGATATCGAGCCATCGAGACGATCACGGCTCGAGCGCAAGGCGACAGAGGTCGTGTACGACCACGTCATGGCACGCGACGGGATCGTCAACCAGAAGGGAGCCGCATCGGTTCTCGGCGTGAGCCGACAAAGAGCCCATCAATTGCTCCAAACCGACAAGGCCCCTCAGCCGATGACGCACCTGGACGGACGCCCGATCTGGCTTCGCAGCCAGATCGAGCAGTTCGCGATCGAGCGCCACCGTCGCCCTTGAGCCGATCGCCGGTGAGGCGCCCCGACAGGGAGGCCCCCCTCCGACGTCAGGCGGTGAAGCGAGCCGAGGCGCCGGCGCTGACGTCCATCACCGTGCCGGTGACGTGCTGGGCGGCCGGGTCGACCAGGTAGAGCACGGCCCGGGTGACCTCCTCGGGCTCCAGCCACGGCACCGGCTGGGCGTGGAGGCCGGTCATCACCGGGGCCAGGTCGTCGGGGCCGGGGTCGTCGAGGTCGGGCCGCATCATCCGGTACATGGTCTCGTTGAGCACCATCGGCGTGGCGATGTTCCCGGGGGCCACCGCGTTGACGGTCACCCCGTGGGCCGCCAGGTCGTAGGCGGCGGCCTTCACCAGCCCGATCACGCCCCACTTGGAGGAGCTGTAGGCGCTCAGCGTCGGGTTGGTCGCCCGGCCCATCATCGACGACACGCCGACCAGCCGACCCCAACCCGCCGCCACCATCGCCGGCGCCGCGGCCCGGAAGGTGTGGAAGGTGCCGACCAGGTTGACGTCGACCACCTCCCGGAACAGCGCTGGGTCGTCGGCGTCGATCGTGCCCATGTGGGACACGCCGGCGTTGGCCACGGCGATGTCGAGCCGACCGAAGGCCTCGACGGTGACGTCGACCACGGCCTGCACCGCGGCGGCGTCACGCACGTCGGCCACGTGGGTGACGGCTCGACGTCCTCGGGCCCGGACCGCGGCGGCCGTCTCGGCCAGGTCGACCTCCGTCGCCATCGGGTAGGCGGCGCTGGCCATCGGGGCGCAGGCGTCGAGCAGCACGACGTCGGCCCCGGCCGCCGCCAGCCCGAGGGCATGGCTGCGCCCCATCCCCCGCGCCCCACCCGTGACGAGGGCGACCCGGCCCTCCAACATCCCGGTCATGGCCGCGCAGCCTCGCGGCCGCGCGGCCCGACCGCAATGGCGGGCCCGACGGGCCGACTACAAGGTGGCGACGTAGGCGCGGTAGCCGGGGGTCTCGGCCATGAAGGCCCAGATGTCGGTGGTCGGGGCCGGACCGGCGGCCTGCACGGTGATCTGCGAGCTCGTGATCGACACGTGGCCGAGGCGGTACATGACGGACAGGTCCATCAGCCGCCGCGAGCCGGTCTTGAACTCCGGGCTCTCGGAGAACCCGATCATCAGCGCCGACCGGGCATAGCCCCCGTTGAGCCGCCCCACCCAGTAGGCCCGGCCGCTGGCATCGGGCTGCCGGCCGAGGACGTTCTGGTACACGAGGTCGACGAACTGGCCGTTGTTCAACGAGCCGTAGGTGTTCCTGAACTCGGCCGAGGCCGTCATCCGACGGGCGATCTCCTGGAGCGACTGGCCCGAGGAGCGCACGCCGATCCAGTACTCGAGGCCACCGGTGTCGGGGAGCCGGCCCAGCACCGCGGTGTAGAGGCGGGCGATCGAGCGGTTCCGCTCCATGCCGGGGTCGGCGTTCACCAGCCGCTGGGCCAGTTGAGCCGGGGTCCAACCCCGGCCGCTGGCGTAGTCGTTCTGCGCCGCCGCCACCTCGGCGGTGGTCGGCGTACGGCGGAGGTAGATCTCGGTGAGGTCGCCCACCATGTCGGCGACGGACGTGAAGGGGGTGAGCAGGTAGCCCCACGACACGATCACTGTCCCGTACTCGGCCTGCCCCCTGATGTAGCCGTCGACCGCCACGTTGAAGGAACGGCCGAAGGCGCTGACGATCTCCACCCGGCTGGTCCGGTTGGCGGTGGACACGTCGTCGTTGGACGCGATCTCGGAGAGGTCCGACACCACGATGTGGCCCGTGTCGTAGACGCCGAGGCGGGTGTCGAAGTTGCTGCCCGCGGTGGAGATGTAGATCCGCCCCGCGGACTTGTACTTGGGCTGGAGCGAGAACCAGATCGACTTGGCTGCGGCCTGCCCCGCATGGCCCGGCTCGCCGCTCTCGGCCGTGGCGTAGCAGGTGTTGCCGCTGGCCAGGTTGGTGTTCTGGCCGAAGACCTGGGAGAAGTTGTAGTTGTCGTTGGCCGGGGGGACGCGGAGGGTCGGGCAGGTGACGGCCCCCGCCGGTGCCGGCGCGCCGATCACCGCAACGCCAGCGAGCAGCGCGACACCTACCCCTGTCGCCACGGACCGCCGCAGCCGGCCCCGCCTCCGTGTCCCCCGTCCCATGGTCACCGTTCGCTCGCCCATGTCGCCACGCTCCTTCCGTCCCGTCGCGTCGACGGGTCAGGTCAGTGTGCGCGACGCCAGGCCTCGGCGGGGCCGGTTACGGTCCCATTCCGGTCCCATTCCGGGTCAGTCGCCGTGGCGGGCGAGGCGGTCCCGGCCGCGCTGGAGGTGGCGGTAGAAGGTGGATCGGCTCATGTGCAGCTCCCGGCGGGCTGCGGCGTGGCCCCCGTCGGGGTCGATGTAGGCCCGCCGCAGCGCGGTCACGAGCTCACGGTCGACCGCCGAGTCGCCGAAGGCCGTGTCGAGGGCGGCGCTCACCTGGGCCCGCACGGAGGCGACGGCGGCAGGCCCGTCGCCGTCGGCCAGGGGGCTGCGCGCCAGGGCATCGTCGTCACGGAAGGCGCGGAGCGCCTCGACGAGGGCATGGCCCCGCCCCCCGTCCGGCTCGGCGGGCGCGGCCCCCTGCTCGGCCCGGACGATCTCGCGCATGCCGCCGACGAAGCCGCCGGGGCCGTGGTCGTTCACCAGGGTGACCAGGTCGCGCTCCCCGTCGTGGCGCGCCAGCTCGGGGACGGGCTGGTACCCGAACGGCTCGAACGCCGCCATGTCCTCGGACGGGACCGTGACGTACAGCCACCGGGGGTTGCGCATCCCGGTCAGGCGAGCCAGGCCCAGGTTGCCGACCCGCACGGCTTCCACCTGCGCGCTGGGCGAGTCCTCCACCACCTTGATGTCGTGGATGAAGAGGGTTGCATCGGTGCGGCCCGCCGCCGCGGCGTGCCGGAGCATCGGTCCCTGGTCGATCTCGTCGGCGGCCCACCGGGGCATGGCCCGAGCGGGAGCGGCGATCCCCTGACCGACCGGCGTCCCGTCTGCTCGCCGGACGAGCACGGTCGCGTGGGGGACCTCCTCGCACCAGCGCCCGAAGCGGTCCCGCCACCGGGTGCCGGCGCCTCCCAACCTCGCCGCGAGAGCGGCCTGGTCCTCGGGCCGGATGCGATCGGCGTGGTGCGTCCCGCTGGGCCCGAAGCCCTGCCGCACCCCCTCGTCCTCGACCAGGTCGGCCATGTCGATGGCGTGCCACGATCCGTCGCCCACGACGCGGTCGTGGATGTGGTCGGCCACGGCCAGGACGAGCGAGCGGTAGCGGTCGGGGTCGGTCTGGCGCAGTCGGGTGCGGGCTGCGCTCCGGAGCAGGGGGTGCAGCATCACCCGTCCGCCCACCAGCTCGGTGAGCGACGACCCCCGAAGCTGCGCCAGGGCGGCACGGGTGGCGCGGCCGGGCATCACCGCGGCCAGCAGCCGGGCATCGACCGTCGGCGCCACCGCAGCGACGTCCACCACGTCGGGGTCGATGTCGTCCAGCTCCCGGCCGCCGAGGCGCTCGAGGACGGCGGCCTCCACGTCGGTGCGGCCCGTCCCACGCTCCGCCGGCCCCGAGGGGTCGGCCGCCGATGCCCGGCTGGCCAGCGCCACCGTGAGCGGCAGGGGGAACCCGCCCGACCAGCGGACCAGCTCCTCGGCCTCCTCGTCGCCGATCGGCCCACCGCGGCGCAGGAGCTCCCGGGCCTCGCCCGGGGACAGGGGCCGCACCGATCGCGATGCCGCGACGTGGCCGAGCGCGCCGTCGGCCCAGTCCCGCTCGGGCGGTGTCCGACCGGCGAGGACCGCGACCGACGAGGCCGACAGCGTGCCGGCGAGCAGGCCCGTCAGCTCGAAGCGCAGCGAGGCGAGGTGGTCGACCTCGTCGATGAGGACGACGCACGGATCGCCGGCCGCCGGGGCGAGGGCGGCCGCCAGACCGGCCGCCGTCCGCTCGATGGTTCGTCCGTCGAGCTGCACGCACCGCTGGCCGGCGGCCGCGACGCGGCGGGCGACCTCGCGCAGGAGGGCGCTCTTGCCCACCCCACCGGGACCGTGGAGGTAGAGGACGCGGGTCGGCACCCGACCCTGGCGAGCGGCCTCGACCTGCTCCAGCTCCGCAGTGCGCCCGACGAACCGCGAGGCGTCGATCCGGGCGGACAGCTCGTCGATGGTGGCGGCGGGACGGTCGAGGTCATCGCCATCGTTCCGCGCGGACACGCCGCGGAAATTAGCGCCCGACGTCCGGCCGGACCGGGTTGGGCGCGCTCAGGCCGGAAGGCGGGTGACGACGTCGTCCACGGCGGTGCGGAGGACGGGGCCGAAGCGACGGCGGGCGCAGACGACGTGCCCGTCGTCGACCTTGTGCAGGGTGGCCGAAGGGATGCGCACGGCGAGGCGGGCCTGGTCGACCGGGGCCACGGCCCGGTCCTCGGTGGTGCAGAGGACGGCGGTCGGCACGTCGATCCGGCCGATCCAGCGCCGGGCGTCGTAGGTGCCGATGGCGGCCGCGGCCTCCGAGACCAGACGCCAGTCGTGCCGTTGCATCTCGGCCCGGGCCCAGCGCCGGAAGCTGTCGGGCCGGGACCGCACACCGGTCGGCACCTGGCGCTGGACCCATCCGACCGGCACCCGGGTCACCAGGTCGCCGATCCGGGTCGTGCCGGCCAGTGCGCCCATGGCGGTGACGAGCACGAGCTGCTCGCGCCGGCCCGGCACGAAGCGGTCGCTCGTGGCACAGAACACCAGGCCCCGCACCTTGTCGGGATGACGGCGCCACAGGAGCTGGGCGATCGGCCCGCCCATCGAGTAGCCGACGACGATGGCCGGGTCGATGCCCTCGACGTCCATGAGGGCGGCCACGTCGTCGGCGCAGTCGGCCAACCGGAACCGCCGCCGGGTGCGGAGCCCTCGGCCGTGGCCCCGATGGTCGACGGCCAGGACCCGGTACCGCTCGCCGAGCGGGCCGAAGGCCTGGAACCAGTTGAGCCCGCCCGATGCGGTGAGCCCGTGGAGCAGGACGACCGTCGGCGCCCCGGGTGGCCCGGCGACCTCGCGGACGAACGTGGTCCCCCGACCGGGCAGCTCGACCCGTCGGCCGAGCGGCAGGTCCGGTTGCGGGGCACCGGTCTCGGCGGCGTCGGACGCGAGCGACGGCATCGCCCCACCGTACGCCTCCGACCGAGGGCCGGCCGCGGGGTCGGAGCGCCGGACGTGACCGCCTAGGTTGGCCGACGTGCGAGCCCGTGCCCCGGTGACCCGTGTCGAAGGCAGCCAGCTGGTGGTCCGCACCGAGCTCGTCGCGGCCGACGGCAGCGACCTGGCGCCGCTCGAGGTCCGGGTGCCCGTCGCCCGCGCCGACCTCCTCGACCCCACCGCCACCCCCGGCCTCACGACCCTGACGACGATCGCCGCGGCGCGGGGCGAGGACCTGGTGGTGGAGGGGTCGGTCGACGAGGTCGCGGCGGCCAACGCGGTCCGCCTCGGGACGCTCCTCTCGGACTGGTGGGGCACGGGGACCACCACGACGGTCACCGTCGCCGACACCCACTCGGCGCCACCCACCCCCCACCGCGACGGCGTGGGGCTGTTCTTCAGCCGGGGCGTCGACTCGTGGTCGACCCTGCTCGACCTCCTCGCCGAGGGCCCGCCCGATCGGGTCACCCACCTCTACCACCTCCACCACACGACGCTCCCCGTGCTCCGGCCGATCGAGCACGAGATCGTCGCCGACATCGCCCGCATCGCGGCCGAGCTGGAGCTCGAGCTCGTCGTGGTCGACTCCGACGCCCGGGCGCTGCTCGACCCCCACCGGCCCTGGCTCGACACCTACGGCCCGGTGATCGTCGGGGCCGGGCTCCAGGCCGGTGCCGGCCTGGGCCGTCTGGTGATGACCGGTGCCAACCGGGCCGACGTCCACTACCGCACCAGCGCCGACCCCGACCTGGTCGCCCTGCTCGGCACCGGCAGCACCGAGGTCCTCCTGGGCAACCCCGATCGGGACCGTCAGGAGCGGGTGGCCCACGTCCTCACCGACCCGCGGGCCCGCTCGACGCTGCTCGTCTGCTGGGAGGGCGGTTCGGGCCACCGCAACTGCGGGCGGTGCCTGAAGTGCCTCCTCACCATGAGCGCCCTGGCGCTGGCCGGCGACCCCGACCCCACCGCCGGGTTCGACGCCCCCCTCGACCCCGACCGGGTGCGGGAGCTGAACGTCGGCCACAGCCTCTTCGTGCCCCACCTGATCAGGGACCTCGGCCCCGAGCACGAGGAGCTGCGGCGAGCCTGGTCCGACGCCTGGGACCGGGGCAACGACGTCGCGCCCCGGGCCCGGTGGGGCGACGACGCCCCGCCACCGCTCGCCGGCCCCTCGGTCGCCACCCGCGTCGCCACCGCGCTGTGGGCCACGACCGGCCAGGCCGATGCGCCGACGCCGGCCCCGCTCGGGTGGCGGCCCGGCACCGTGCCCCTCCGCCCGGCGGCCGACCGCCACCACGAGGTCCGGGCCCTGGCCGCCTCGGCCCCCGACCGAGCGGTCGCCTGGGCCGTCGTCGAGCCCCACATCCGCGACGGCGCCCGCGACCCCCACCAGGCCGGGCTGGCCCGCCGGCTGCACGACACCCACGGTCGGGGCGCCTGCTACCTGCCCGGCATCCTCTGGGCCTACCTCGACCCGCCCGCCCTCGGCCCCGACGCCGTGGCGCGCCTGCTCCGCACCGCCCGGGCCCGGCTCTGGTGGCGGCCCGACGGCGACCTCGAACCGCTCCGGGTCGTCGAGACGATCGAGCACGGCTGCCTGCCCCTCCAGGTCATGCCCGACGGCACCGCCGGCAGCCTGGCCGCCGTGCTCCCGCCGGCGCTCGTCCCCCTCGTCGTCGCCGAGAGCGCCCTGGCGACGCTCGACCTCTCCCCCGCCGGTGTGACGGCCCGGCTCGGCCCCGCCACCGACCACCTCCTGCTCGGGTCGGCCGAACACGACCTCCTCGCCGGGGCCTACCGGTGAACGACGACACGCCCCCCCACGACCCGTCCGGCCAACCGGGGGCCGACCAACCCGGGGCCGTCGCCCGGGCCCGGGGCTTCGCCGGTCGGGCCCGCCGCACCCCCGGCACGGTCGAGGACATCGCCCGCGCCACCGAGGCGGCCCGGGCCGAGCTCCACGCCGGGCTGGACGAGGTGCGGGCCACGCTGGCCCGGCTGGAGCAGCTCGGCTGGGACGGCCGCTCCGACACCCGGGGCGGCGTCGAGGCCGTCGGCAGCGAGCTGCACCGCCTCCGTGCCCACGTCGACGCCGTCGGCGAGCAGCTCGCGGCGCTCGACGGCACGGTCACCGGTCAGGCGGCCGCCACCCGCCGCACCGTCCAGGCCCCGGCCCGGGCCGCCGCGGCCGCGGCCCTCCGCCAGGCCCTCGGGCCGGCCCCCGAGCTGCGGCCGGGCCTGTCGGTCTTCACGCTCTGCTGGGACCACGGCGAGCTGCTCCCCTCGTCGGTGGCCAGCGCCCTCGCCGCGCTCGACCGGCTGCCCGAGGAGGAGCAGGGCGAGGTCCTGGTCCTCGACGACGCGTCCACGGACTCCACCCCCGAGGTGGCGGCCGGCCTCGCCGCGGCCGACCCCCGGGTCCGTGTCATCCGGTCGGAGGAGAACCTGGGCCTGGCCCACGCCCGCTCCACCCTGTTGCACGCCGCCCGCACCCGGCACGCCCTCCAGCTCGATGCCGACGACCTGGTGCTGGCCGAGGGCCTCGTCGACCTCTACCGGATGGCGGTGCGCACCGGGGCCACCGCCACCTTCGGGACGGTCGTGCAGGCCCACTCCGACGGCACACCGATCGGCCCGGTGTCGAACGAGCCGCCCACGCCCGGCTTCTTCCTCTCCAACTACATCGGCACGATCGCGGTCAGCGACGTGGCCGCCTACCGCGCCCTGGGCGGCTGGCCCACCGACCCCTTGCTCGAGCACGTCGACGACTGGGCCTCGCTGCACCACGTCATCGCCTCGGGCCGGCTCCTCGCCTTCGTCCCGACCGTCGCCGCTGTCTACCAGGAGTGGCCCACCGGGTTCCACCACTCGGTGCCCGACCCCCGCCTCGGCCGCGATCGCATCGGGCGGGTCTTCGACCCCACCGGTCGGCACCGGGGCGACGAGCCGATGACCGGTGTGGCCGCGGTGGCGATCCACCCCGAGACCGGCCCGCTCTGGGCGACGCCCGAGGCGATCGCCCTCGACCCGGCCCTGGCCCCGACCCCGCCGCCGGCCGTGACGGTGGCCGAGCCGTCGGTGCGGGTCCTGCTGGTCGGCCCCGGCGGCGTGGCCAACCTGGGCGACGACGCCATCACCGTCGGCGCCGTGGCCCGGGCCCGGGCCGCCTTCGGCAAGGCCGCCGCCATCGACGTCGTCACCGACGGGCAGCCCCAACAGGCCCTGGGCCACGGCGCCCGCTGGCTGGCCCCGCTGGACATGGCGCTCCACGGCCTCGACCCGCGAGCCGGCGGCGACCTCCCCCCGGTCCTGGCCGACGCCCCCGACCGGGTCGGTGTGGGCCGGGGCAGGTGGCGACCGCTCGACCCGAGCGCCTACGACATCGCCGTCGTCGTGGGCTACGGGCTGTCGTCGCGGTGGGCCGAGGGCACGATCGTCCCCCGCGCCCTGCTGGCCCACTGGCTCCGGGCGGCCGGCGTCCCGGTCGCGCTGTCGGGCCAGGGCTACGTGATCGACGATGCCGACACCGACCTGCTCGCCACCCTGGTCGCCGGGTCGGTCGCGGTCGGGTGCCGCGACCGGGCCTCGGCCGACCGGGCGGCCGGGCTGCCCGGGGTCGACCCTGCGGTGGTGGCCCTCACCGGCGACGACGCCCTCGGCCTGCCCGCCACGACCGCCGATCGCCCCGATCGTCCGTACCTGGCCGTGACGGTCCGACGGGCGGGCTACGTGGGCGACCCGGCCGACGACCCGACCCGTCGTTGGGCCATCGCCGCCGATGCCCTGGCCGCCGAGCGGGGCTGGGACGTCCTCGGGGTCGCCCTCAACGACCAGCCGCCCGAGCCCGAGGTCGCCACCCTGGCCCAGCTGCGGGCCACCACGCCGTTGCGGGCCCGGTGGCACGTGGTCCAGTGCGGCGCCGACCCGGGCCGTCTGGTGGCCGCCGTGGCGGGGGCCGACGCGGTCGCGACGCAGTCGTACCACGCCGCCCTCTTCGCCCTGGCCGCCGGGGTGCCGGCGGTGCTCGGGGCGGCGTCGCCGTACTACGGGGCCAAGGCGGGCGGGCTGGCCACCCTGGCCGGGCTGCCGTCGTCGTTCGCGGTCGAGGACCTCGACGCCCTGCCCGCCGCCCTCGATGCCGTTGCCTCGGCGCTCGCCGGCGGGGCCGGCCTCACCGCCGCCACCGCGGCGGTCGACACCTGGTGGTCGGCCCTCCCCACCCGCTTGACGGGTTTGCGTGCGAACTTTGAGTGATCTCTTCCGCTGAGCGGTCTTTTCCGCTCAAAGTTCGCCGGGGAGGGCGGGTGACCCGCGGGTGATCAGCGGTTGAGCCAGTCGGCGGCGCCGGTGAAGGGCCAGGTCTCGGGCAGGTCGACGGGGGGCACGCCGGTGGGGAGCACCCGATAGGCCGTCTCCCCCGGTCGGACCAGGCCGTAGTCCTCGCGGGCCTGACGCTCGACCTCGTCGTCGGTCTCCAGCTCGGCGATCCGCTCCTCGTGGGCCTCCTGCTCGGAGCGGATCCGCTCCAGCCGCCGCTCGGCGTCGGCCGTCTCGGTCCGTTGGGCCAGCCAGGTGCGGGTCGGGAAGACGGCGACCAGCAGGAAGCCGACCAGCACCACCGACACCAGCAGCCCGACGAGCAGGCGCCGACGGACGACGGCCTTCGACCGTCGGCCCCGGGCCGTGGTGCGGGACCGGCCCGTGCTCATCCGGCGCCTCGGGCCAGGGCGGCACCGCCCCAGTAGGCGGCGGCCTCGCCCAGGTCCTCCTCGATGCGGAGGAGCTGGTTGTACTTGGCGACCCGGTCGCTACGGGCCGGGGCGCCGGTCTTGATCTGGCCGCAGTTGGTGGCGACGGCGAGGTCGGCGATGGTGGCGTCCTCGGTCTCGCCCGAGCGGTGCGACATCACCGCCGTGTACGACGACCGGGTGGCCAGGCCCACGGCGTCGAGGGTCTCGCTGAGCGAGCCGATCTGGTTGACCTTGATCAGGATCGAGTTGGCCACGCCGGTGGTGATGCCCCGCTCCAGCCGCTCGACGTTGGTGACGAACAGGTCGTCGCCGACGAGCTGCACCCGGTTGCCGATGGCCTCGGTGAGCGCGGCCCAGCCCTTCCAGTCCTCCTCGCCCATGCCGTCCTCGATCGACACGATCGGGTACCGCTCGGTGAGGTCGGTGAGGTAGGCGACGAACTCGGCCGACGTGAGCTTCCGGTCCTCGCCGGCCAGCACGTACTTGTTCCGCTTGTGGAACTCGGTGGAGGCGGCGTCGAGGGCGATGGCGATGTCCTTGCCCGGGGTGAAGCCGGCGCCCTTGATCGCCTCGACCAGCAGCTTGATGGCGGCCTCGTTGGACTCCAGGTTGGGGGCGAAGCCGCCCTCGTCGCCGATGGCGGTGGCCAGGCCCTTCTTGCCCAGGACGCCCTTGAGGACGTGGTAGGTCTCGGTGCCCCAGCGCAGGCCCTCCGAGAAGCTGGCCGCGCCCACCGGCATGATCATGAACTCCTGGATGTCCATGTTGTTGTCGGCGTGGGCGCCGCCGTTGAGGACGTTCATCATCGGCACCGGCAGGACGTGGGCGTTGGTGCCGCCGACGTGGCGGTACAACGGGAGCCCGATCTCCTTGGCCGCGGCCTTGGCCGCGGCGAGCGACACGCCGAGGATGGCGTTGGCGCCGAGCCGGCCCTTGGCGTCGGTGCCGTCGAGGTCGATCAGGGTCTGGTCGAGGAGGCGCTGGTCGACGGCGTCGAGGTCGACCACGGCGTCGCGGATCTCGCCGTTGACGTGGCCGACGGCCTTCTGCACGCCCTTGCCGGCATAGCGCTTGCCGCCGTCGCGCAGCTCGACGGCCTCGAAGGCGCCGGTGGAGGCACCGGAGGGCACGGCGGCCCGGCCCACGTTGCCCGAGTCGAGCAGGACCTCGACCTCGACGGTCGGGTTGCCCCGCGAGTCCAGGATCTCTCGGCCGACGACGTCTTCGATAGTGCTCAAGGCTTCTCCTGCAGTCCGGCGTGCCCGTCCGCGTCGACAGGCGCACCCAGAGTAGGCGCCCAGGTCATGACCGAACCGGCACCGGACGCGAGGTGCCAGGCACTTCGCGTCCGTCGCGTCCGGGCGGAGGAGGCGGTCAGCCGCCGGCGGCGACCACCTGGTCGCGGACGCGGGCCGCGCTGGTGCGGAGGGCGGTCTCGGGGTCGAGGTCGTGGGCGCGGGCCACCGCGACCAGGGCGAGGAGGCGGTCGCCGAAATCGTCGGCATCCGCGGTGGCCGGGTCCCAGGGGTGACCGGCGGCCTCGGCCTTGCGGAGCACCTTGTGGGCCCACAGCAACGACGGGAGCGCGTCGGTCAGGCCGTCCATCACGCTGGTGCTGCCCCGCTCGGCCTTCTTGATCTCCTCCCACGCACCGGTGAGGTCGTGGTCCGATGCCCCCTCGAACACGTGGGGGTGGCGGCGGACCAACTTGTCGTGGATGCCCCGGGCCACGTCGGCCAGGGTGAAGGTCCCCCGCTCGGCGCCGAGGGTGGCGTGGAAGACGACCTGGAACAGCAGGTCGCCCAGCTCGTCGGCCAGGTGCTCCTCGGCGTCGGCCAGGTCATCCGGATCGGAGTCGGCGGAGTCGGCCACCGCCTCGGCCTCGGCCCAGGCGGTGATGGCCTCGACCACCTCGTAGGCCTCCTCCAGGGCGTGACGGGAGAGGGTCACGTGGGTCTGCTCCCGGTCCCACGGGCACTGCTCCCGCAACGTGCGGACCAGCTCGGCGAAGGCCACGACCTCGGCCGCCACCGGTGCCGCCAGCTCGGGGACGTAGAGCGATGTCAGGTGGTCGGGCTCGACGCTGCGGTCGAGGTCGGCCCAGTCGACCGGGGTGACCGTCTCCTCCGGCGTGCCCAGCCGCTGGACGATCAGCACCGGCTCGGTGGGCGGGTGCTCGACGGCGAGCTTGATGTCGGACAGGACCCGCCGGTTGTGGCAGTGGGCCACCAGCAGCGGCCCCCGTTCCCCCGCGGCCTCGGTGGCGAAGCGGTGCCCGTCCACCAGCCGGACGCCGACCTCCAACGGGTCGATGCCGAGGCGCACCCAGGCCAGGTCGAGGAAGGACAGGGCGGGCCGGACGTCGAGGTCGACCTCGCCGGCCGCGGCCCGGGTGGCCAACAGGTCGACGGTGCGCTCCAGCACCCGGGGCGAGCCGGGGACGGCGTAGACGACGGTGCCGTGCTCGGCGGCCTCGGCGACCAACCGGTCGGCGATCTCGGCGTAGACGTCGGCGAAGGTGGCCGCCCGCTCGTAGACCTCGTCGAAGCTCGGGGCATCGGGCACGAGGGCGGCCGCGGGGTGGCGGGCCGTCCGCAACCGGACCGGGTGGGGCCCGGTCAGCAGGTCGGCGGTCTCCCGGGTGACCAGGTCCGGGCCGCCCGGGCCCAGTCCGACGGCGACGACGCGGCCCGGCTCGCCCATGGCGTCGCTCAGCCGCCGGTGGGTGCGAACGGGTCCTCGACCGCCATGGGGCCCGGGACCCGGCTCCCCTCGGGCGGGGTGATCGAGCCGGTCTCGGCGTCCCAGGTGCCGAAGCGGGGGTCGACCCGGACGTCGACGTCGGCCAGGGCGTCCTGGACCCGCTGCTGGAGGGCGGCGTCGCCGCCCCCGGTCAGACCCTGCTGGATCTCCTCGGCCACGTCGTCGAAGGCCCGCTGCTGGCGCTCCTGGAGCTCGAACCAGTAGGCGTAGCCGTCGCCCAGGTCGACCGGGCCGGTCAGGTCACCGGTGTCGTCGAGCGTGGCGATGATGTCGACGACGGCCTGGGACAGCCCGGCCTGCACCATCTGGTCCAGCGTGAGGCACTGGCCCAGCTCGCCACCGGCCGCGGCGAGCTGGGGGTCGATCGTGAGGTCGGTGGACACGGCCCCGAAGTCGTCCCCCGCGTCGAGGCGCTGCTGGACGGCGTCGACGCCGTCGGGCTCGGCGATGATCGCCCGCAGGCACAGCAGGTCGTAGGCCGAGGGGTCGGCGTCGTAGACCTCGCGGGCCTCGTCCTCGGTGGCGAGCGAGTCGGAGAAGGCGAGCGTGGTGGCCCGCAGGTCGACCAGCCAGTCCTGGAGGTCGGCCGGCATGGCGTCGAAGATCGCCGTGCTCTGCTCGAGCGCGGCCGCGGCTCCCTCGGCGGGGGCCGGGTCGTCGGGCTGGGCCGCGCCCGACACGAAGCTGGCCTGCACCAGGCGGGTGGCCTCGTCGATGTCGTCGGCGCCGGGCACCACACCGGCGTCCTCGGCCAGCTGGGCCTGGAGGACCTGGAGCACCAGGCTGTTCAGGATCGCCGACGCCGCGCCCATCTGGGTGGTGTCGTCGCCCTGGCCCTGGATCGCGCTGCGGTAGATGTCGGGTGCCCCCTCGACGAAGGCCTCCAGCATCTGGTCGACCCGCGCCGCAGAGATGTCGGTGCCCCCGACCGTGGCCGCCGGCGGGCGACCGGGGTTGCAGGCGCTGGTGGCCGCCACGACGAGCAGGGCCAGTCCGACGGTGGCGACCCGGGCGGTGCGGGACAGGGCTCGATGGCGCACGGCGCTCGATGGTAGGAGGTCGACCCCGCCGCCCGGCACTCGGGCCGTACGGAAGGTGCCAGGCACCTTCCGTACGGCGACGCCGGCGTCAGTCGACGGGCGGGACGAGCTGGCGGAGGAGGTCGACCAGGGTGGCGGCGAGGGTCGGGGTCTTCGGGATCGGGAGGACGACCAGCTCCTGGTCCTCCTTGTAGACCGCCTTGGGGAACAGCCGGCGGAGGCGCATCTGCTGGCTCTGCTTGAGCGGCAGGGGCGACACCCGGGCGGTGTGGGCCGGGCCGCCGAAGGCGGGGCCCTTGGTGACGTTGACCTCGCGGGCGCCGATGCGGTGGCACTCGGCCCGCAGCCGGGCGATCTCCAGGAGCTGGGCCGCCGGCTCGGGCACCGGGCCGTAGCGGTCCTCCCACTCGGCCCGGATGTCGTCGACCTCGGCCGGCGTGGTGACGGTGGCCAGCCGCCGGTAGGCCTCCAGCCGCAGGTCCTCCCGGGGGACGTAGTCGGTGGGCAGGTGGGCGTCGAGGGGCAGGTCGAGCTTGATCTCGGCCGGCTCCCGGGGCTCCTCGCCCTTGAGCTCGGCGACCGCCTCGCTCACCATCTGGACGTAGAGGTCGTAGCCCACCGCGGCGATGTGGCCGCTCTGGCCGGTGCCGAGGAGGGTGCCGGCGCCCCGGATCTCCAGGTCGCGCATGGCGATGCGGAACCCCGAGCCCAGCTCGGTGGCCTCGCCGATCGTCTTGAGGCGCTCGTAGGCCTCCTCGCTGAGGGCCACGTCGCGGGGGTGGAACAGGTAGGCGTAGGCCCGCTGCCCGGCCCGCCCGACCCGGCCCCGGAGCTGGTGGAGCTGGCCCAGCCCCAGCCGCTCGGCCCGGTCGACCACCAGCGTGTTGACCGTCGGCATGTCGATGCCGGACTCGATGATCGTGGTGCACACCAGGACGTCGAAGCGGCCCTCCCAGAAGTCGTAGACGACCTGTTCGAGCGTGCCCTCGTCCATCTGCCCGTGGGCCACGGCGACCCGGGCCTCGGGCACCAGGTCGCGGATCTCGGCCGCCCGCTTCTCGATGTCGCGCACCCGGTTGTGCACGAAGAAGACCTGGCCCTCCCGCAGCAGCTCGCGGCGGATCGCCTCCGACACGGCCCGGTCGTCGTACTCGCCGACGTAGGTGAGGATCGGCTGGCGCTCGGCCGGTGGGGTGTGGAGGAGGGTGAGGTCGCGGATGCCGGTGAGGCTCATCTCCAGCGTCCGGGGGATCGGCGTGGCCGAGAGGGTGAGGACGTCGAGGTTGGCCTTGAGGGCCTTGATCTGCTCCTTGTGCTTCACGCCGAAGCGCTGCTCCTCGTCGACCACCAGCAGGCCGAGGTCCTTGAACTGGATGTCCTGGCTCAGCAGCCGGTGGGTGCCGATGACGCAGTCGACCTCGCCGGTGCGGAGCCCCTCGGCCACCTCCTTGGCCTGGCCGGCGGTGAGGAAGCGGCTGAGGACC
>CAYQGF010000034.1:13885-17014 GCA_964416885.1 uncultured Iamiaceae bacterium | reverse complement strand
CTCGGGCATGGTCCACCTCGGGATGTCGGGGTCGGGCGCGTCATCGTACGGGCTGTCCCTGACATCGGGGAACTGAGCGTCAACGGTCACACCGAGCGACGCGCGGGATCGCACTTGGTGTCAGACACCAAGTGCGACGCGTCGGGTGCCGGGCCGGGAGGCGCCACACTTCCGGCCGTGCCCGTCGTCGCCGTCGCCCTGCTCGCCGGGGGCGTGGTGGCGGCGCTCGGCCACCTCCGCCGGCCGGTGCTGGCGGTGGTGCCGCCGGCCCTGGCCGGGGTGGCCGTGGCGGCCGGGGTGGTCGACGCCGGTCCGGCCGGCGACGCTCTCGCCGACCTGGTCGCGCCGCTGGCCTTCGTCCTCCTCGCCGTGCCGCTCGCCGTGCTCCTCGACGAGGCCGGCTGCTTCGACGCCGTCGCGGGCCGGCTGCCGTCCCGTCGGGTCGCCCCGGGCCTGTGGGCGGTCGGGGCGGTCACCGTCGCCCTCGTGAACCTGGACGCCGCGGTCGTGCTGCTCACCCCGGTGGCGGTGCGGGCCGCCCGCCGGTCGGGGGAGGACGCGGTCGGGCTGGCGCTCCAGCCGGCCCTCCTGGCGTGCCTGTCGTCGTCGTGGCTCCCGGTGTCGAACCTCACCAACCTCATCGCCGAGGAGCACGACCGCCAGGGCCCGGTCGCCTTCCTCCGCCACCTGGGCCCGCCGTCGCTCGCCGCCGTGGTCGTCGGGTACGCGCTCTGGCGCCTCGCCTGGCCGGCACGATCCTCGCCCTCCCCCCGAACCTGTGATCAGATCCCCCCTCCCGACGGGGAACCCGATCACCGGTTCGCCGGAGGGGCGGTGCGGGTGGCGGCGGTCGTGGGGACGGTGCTGCTGGTGGGGTTCACCGTCGGCGGGGCGGTCGGGGTGCCGCCGTGGGTGGTGGTCGGTGTGGTGCTGGCCGGGCTGGTGGCCCACGTCCGGCGGCTCCCGCTCGACGCCGTACCGTGGGCCAGCGTCCTGACCGTCGCCGGGCTGGCCGTCCTCGCCGTGGCCGCGGCCACCCACCTCGACGTCGGCGCCGTCCTGGGCGAGGGCCGGGGCCCGGCCGGGACCGTCCGCCTCGTCGCCGTCGGCGCGGCCGCCGCCAACCTGGCCAACAACCTGCCGGTGTTCGTGGCCGGCCTGCCCCACCTGCCGGCGGGGGACGCAGCCCGGTGGGCCTGGCTGCTCGGCGTGAACGCCGGGCCGACCGTGCTCCCGATCGGCTCGCTGTCGGGCCTGCTGTGGATCGACGTGGCCCGCCGCAGCGGCCTCGCCGTCGGCTGGCGGGCCTACGCCCGGGCCGGGGTGCGGGTCGGCCTCCCCGCCCTCGCCGTCGCCACCGCGGTGCTGGTGGCCACCAGCCCCTGACGACCCCCAGGGCCCCGACCGCCGGCCGGGCGCCCGGTCAGGAGCGGTCGACCAAGTGGGCGCGGCCCGGCGGCGGCTCGTAGGGCTCGGGCCACCAGTCGGTCATGCGGGTGATGCGGCCCTCGGCGACGGTGAAGAAGGCGATGCCGGTCTGGTCGGGCTCGTCCGGCAGCACGAAGCGGATGGTGGTGGCGGCCCCGTGGTCGTCGGCGACGAGGTCGGTGACCGACAGGTGCCAGTCGCCCGGGTACTCGGCGTTGAACCGCACCACCCCCTCCCGGCCCACGACTCGCTCGCCGGTCTGGGGCACCTCGTAGACGACGTCGTCGGCCAGCGTGGCCCCCACCGCGTCCCAGGCGCGGGCGTCGACGGCGAGCCAGAACGTGCGGACGACCTCCCCGGCGCTCATGGCCCGACCCTATGCACCCGGGCGCGTGGCAAGGTGGCGGGGATGGGTGAGATCGCCGCTGTCGTGCTCGACCTCGACGGGGTCGTCCGCCACTTCGCGCCCGACCACGAGGCGACCCTGTGCCGGGATGCCGGCTTGGAGCCGGGCACGATCGAGGCGACCGCCTTCGCGCCCGACCTCATCGGCCTGGTCGTCACCGGGGCGATCACCAAGGCGGAGTGGCTCGCCCGGGTGGGCGAGGCGATCGGGGCGGTCGAGGCCGCGGTGGCCTGGGGCCGGACCCCGGCGACGATCGACCAGGGCGTGCTGGCGATCGTCGACGAGGTGCGGGCCACGGGCCGCCCGGCCACCATCCTCACCAACGGCACCGACGCCGTCCCGGCCGAGCTGGCCGCGCTCGACGTCGCCCACCGCTTCGACCGGATCTTCAACAGCGCCGAGATCGGTCACGCCAAGCCCGACGTCCGGGCCTTCGCCCACGTCTGCGAGGCCCTCGACCTGGCGCCGGAGCGGGTCGCCTTCACCGACGACAGCCGGTCCAAGCTGACCGGCGCGGCCACCCTCGGCATGCCGACCCACCCCTTCACCTCCGCCGCCGCCCTCCGGGACTGGCTGGTCGACCTCGCCGTCCTCCCGTCCTGATCGACCGTCCTGACCGAGGTCAGTCGGCGCGGGCGCCCCAGTGCTCGACCGCCCGCCCGCCCTCGGCCCGGATGATGTCGATCGTCTCCCGCTGCACCCGTGCCCCCGTCGGCCGGCGCCCGTCCCAGAGCAGCCGGAGCACGACCCGGTCCGGCCCCTCGACCAGGTCGGCGATGGTGACGGTCAGGTCGTCGTAGCCGGCCCGGGCCACGGCCACGACCCGGGCGAAGCCGTCGGCCCCCCGGATCGGCCGCTCGCCGTCGAGGCCCTGGTGGTCGACGTACGACGGCGCCACCACCTCGTCGACCGCATCGACGTCGCCGGTGGCGAAGGCCGTGACCATGGCCCGACCGACCTCCGCTGGCGTCCGCGTCCCCATCGGCCCATCGTGCCCGACCGGTGACGCCGCGATCTCACGAGAACCCGGGTGAGGCCGGCTGCGACACTCGGCCGATGGCCCGCCCCCGCCCCTTCCGCCAGGTTGACGTGTTCACCGCCGAGCCCACCCTCGGCAACCCGGTGGCGGTGGTGCTCGACGCCGACGACCTCACCGACGCCGAGATGGCGGCCTTCGCCCGGTGGACCAACCTGTCGGAGACCACCTTCGTCCTCGCCCCCGCCGACCCTGGCGCCGACTACCGGGTCCGCATCTTCACGCCCGGGAGCGAGCTGCCCTTCGCCGGCCATCCGAC
>CAYQGF010000034.1:0-13875 GCA_964416885.1 uncultured Iamiaceae bacterium | reverse complement strand
CATCCGACCCTCGGCACCGCCCACGCCTGGCTCGACGCCGGGGGCACGCCGACGACGCCGGGCACGGTGGTGCAGGAGTGCGCCGTCGGCCTGGTGCGGCTGCGGCGGGACGACGGTCGGCTGGCCTTCGCCGCCCCGCCGCTGCGCACCGCCGAGGTGGCGCCCGAGGTGCTCGGCGCCCTCACCGCGGCCCTGGGGGTCGAGCCGTCCGCGGTCGTCGGCTCCCGGGTGCTCGACAACGGCCCGACGTTCGTGGCCCTCCGGTTGCCCTCCTCCGCCGCGGTCCTCGGCCTGAGGCCAGATATGGCCGCCCTCGCCGCGGTCGAGGGGGTCAGCGAGGTCGGCGTCGTCGGCCCCCACCCGCCGGGAGGCCCGATCGCCGTCGAGGTCCGGGCCTTCGCCGCCGCCCTCGGCATCCCCGAGGACCCGGTCACCGGCAGCCTCAACGCCTCGCTCGCCCAGTGGCTCCAGGGCGAGGGCGTCCTGCCCGACGCCTACGTCGCAGCCCAGGGCACCGCCCTCGGCCGGGCCGGGCGGGTGCACGTCGAGCGGGCCGACGGCGAGACCTGGGTCGGCGGTGACACCGTCACCGTCCTCTCCGGCACCTGCACCCTGTGACGGGCACCCGGCGCGCCCTCACGACCGTCGCCGGTCGGACGGGGCCTGACACGGTCCGACCTCGACGTCGGAAGGGATCGGCGCGGCGCGGCGTTGGGACCTCCTCGTGAGCCTCGACGCGCCGGTGGACGCTGCGGTCCCCGGCGACGGACGGGACGATCGGCTGGTCACGCCGACGTTCGTCCTGGTCACGGTGGCCGCCCTCGGGTACTTCACCGCCCTGGGGATGCACCTGCCCGTCCTGCCCCGCTACGTCGAGGACGACCTCGGCGGGGGCGGCACCGCGGTGGGCATCGCCGTCGGGGCCTTCGCGGTGTCGGCGGCCCTGGTGCGGCCCACGGTCGGCCGGCTCGGCGACCGGGTCGGCCGTCGGCCCCTCGCCGTGGTGGGCGGGACGGTGGCGGCGGTGTCGATCGGGGCCTACGGGCTGGTGGCGTCGCTGCCGTGGCTGGTCGCGGCCCGGCTGGTCACCGGGCTGGGGGAGGCGGCGTTCTTCGTCGGCGTCGCCACCGCGGCCCAGGACCTCAGCCCCGACCACCGCCGGGGCGAGGCGGCGTCGTTCTTCTCGGTCTCGATCTACGGCGGGCTGGCGATCGGGCCGTTCCTCGGCGAGGTGCTGTACCGCAGCGGCGGCGCCGGACGGGTGTGGCTGGTGTCGGCCGTGCTCGCCGCCCTCGGCGCGGTCATCGCCCTCCGCATCCCGGGCCACCTGGGCCGCTCCGAGGAGGAGCCCGAGCCGTCGGGGCACGGCTTCCTCCACCCCGCCGCGGTGATGCCGGGGACGATCCTGCTGCTCGGGCTGATGGGCTTCGCCGCCTTTGGCTCGTTCCTGGCCATCCACCTCGACGACCTGGGCATCGACGACGCCGGCCCGTACTTCCTCCTGTACGGCGTGGCGGTGCTGGTGGTGCGGGTGTTCGGTGCCCGGGTCCCCGACCGGCTCGGCGCGGTGCGGACCACGACGCTGTCGCTGGTCGCGGTGGCGGTCGGCACGGTCGTGATCGCCATGGTCGACGCACCGCTGGCGATCGGGGCCGGGACGCTTGTGTTCTCGATCGGGATGTCGCTGCTGTTCCCGGCCCTGTTCGGGCTGGCGATCAACCGGGCCCCGGCGTCGGAGCGCAGCCACGCGGTCGGGACGTTCTCCCTGTTCTTCGACCTGTCCCAGGGCGTCGGCGCCCCGATCCTCGGGGTGGTCGTCGACGTCGCCGGCTCCGACCGGGCCGCCTTCCTCGCCGCTGCCGTCATCGCCCTCGCCGGCCTCGTCATGGCCCGCATCCGCCTCCCGAAGACAGACCGCACCGCGTCGTCCGGCTGACCGCCCGGCCCCCGCCGCGACCCAGCCGGACAAGAACATTTTCTTGGCCGTGAGCGTCGCGGCCGAGGGGAGCATCGTTCTTGTCCGTCCCGATCGCGTTGGCGCGACCCTGCCGGACCAGAACCGGGCCGGCCGGTTCTCGTGCCGGGAACGTCGCGCTGGCGCGACGCCCCCGGCACGAGAACATCTTTCTGTCCGGCTGGGTCGCGAGGGTGGCGAGCGGGTGGACGGACGGAACGGGGGGCCCGGCCCGGACACGGTGGGCCGGGCGGGGTAGACCGGGGGCATGGCTCCTGCCACACACGAGGTGTTCAACCAGCCGCCGCCCCTGGAGTCCCACGACGCCGCCGGGCTCGACGTCGCCCTGCTCGACGGGCTGCGACGGGAGGGGGCCGGCGGCCGCATGGGCGAGGTGTCCGAGGTCGGCGAGGCCGTCGGCCACTACCGCTGGATCCGGGCCGGCGAGCTGGCCAACGAGAACCCGCCGGTCCTCCGCACCCACGACCGCTACGGCCACCGCATCGACAAGGTCGAGTACCACCCCGCCTACCACGACCTGATGCGCCAGGCCGTCGCCACCGGGCTGGCCGGCGCCCCGTGGGCCGACGAGGGCGACGCCCCCCACGTCACCCGGGCCGCCAAGTTCGCCCTCTGGACCCAGGTCGAGGCCGGCCACGGCTGCCCCATCTCGATGACCTACTCGGTCGTGCCGGCGCTGCGGGCCCAGCCCGAGGTGGCCGAGCTGTGGGAGCCCAAGCTGACCTCCCGCACCTACGACCTGTCGCCGATGCCGGTGGTGGCAAAGCAGGGCGCCATCGCTGGGATGGCCATGACCGAGAAGCAGGGCGGCTCCGACGTCCGGGCCAACACCACCCGGGCCGTGGCGACCAACGGCGGCGGCCCCGGCGCCGAGTACGTCCTCACCGGACACAAGTGGTTCTGCTCGGCCCCGATGAGCGACCTCTTCCTCATGCTGGCCCAGGCCCCCGGCGGGCTGTCGTGCTTCGCCGTGCCCCGCTGGCTCCCCGACGGCACCCGCAACGCCATCGCCGTCCAGCGGCTCAAGGACAAGCTCGGCAACCGGTCCAACGCGTCGAGCGAGATCGAGATGGACGGCGCCCTCGGCACCCTGGTGGGCGAGGAGGGGCGGGGCATCCCGACGATCCTCACCATGGTCAACCACACCCGGCTCGACTGCGTGATCGGCGTCGTCGGCCAGATGCGGGCCGCCGTCAGCCAGGCCGCCCACCACGTCACCTACCGGCAGGCGTTCGGACGGCGGCTCGTCGACCAGCCGCTGATGGCCAACGTGATCGCCGACCTGGCCGTCGAGTCCGAGGCCGCCACCACCACCATGCTCCGCCTGGCCGGCGCCTACGACCGGGGCGAGTCGGCCTTCGCCCGCATCGCCACCGCGGTGTCGAAGTACTGGATCTGCAAGCGGGCACCGCTCGTGGCGGCCGAGGCCCTGGAGTGCCTGGGCGGGAGCGGCTACGTGGAGGAGACGCCGATGCCCCGGCTCTACCGGGAGTCGCCGCTCAACGGGATCTGGGAGGGGTCGGGGAACGTGATGTGCCTCGACGTCCTGCGGGCCGCGGCCAAGGAGCCCGAGTCCGTGGCGGCGCTGCTGGCCGAGCTGGAGCTGTCCAAGGGGGCCGACAAGCGGCTCGACCGGGCGGTGGCCGACCTCCACGCCGAGCTGTCCGACCTCGACGGCCTGGAGGGCCGGGCCCGCCGGGTCGTCGAACGGGCCGCGCTCGCGCTCCAGGGCTCGCTGCTCGTCCGGTACGCCCCCGGCCCGGTGGCCGACGCCTTCTGCGCCAGCCGTCTGGCCCGCGACGCCGGCCTCGCCCTCGGCACCCTCCCGCCCAAGGTCGACACCCGCGCCGTCCTCACCCGGGCCTGGCCCCCCGCCGCGTGACCCCCCTCTCCGCCAGCTTTGTACGGAACTCCGCAGCATGATGCGGAGTCCGTACAGAGTTGGGGTGAGGTGGGCGATGTGAGCGGCGACGAGACGATGGCGGCCTACCGGGTGGTGGGCTGGGAGCAGCCGCCGGAGCTGGTGGAGGTCCCGGTGCCGACGCCGGGGCCGGGCGAGGTGCTGGTCGAGGTGGCGGGCTGCGGGCTGTGCCACTCGGACCTGACGATGACCGCCATGCCGGCGGCCATCGGCGAAGCCCTGGGCTGGCGGGTGCCGTTCACCCTCGGCCACGAGACCGCCGGCCGGGTCGTCGCCCTCGGCCCCGAGGAGGCCGGCTCGGGCGTGGACGCGGTCGGCTCGGGCGTTGGTGGTCCTGGCTCGGGGGCCGATGTCGCGGGACCGGCCGCCGGCATTGGTGGTCGCGGCTCGGTCGTTGGTGGCACAGGTGCAGGCGTAGGGGCCGGGGGCGACCAGGGTGGTCCGGCGGTGGGCGATGCGGTGGCGCTGACGTCGCCCTCGTCGTGCGGGGCGTGCACCCACTGCCGGGCCGGACGGGAGAGCGCCTGCCCCCACGGTGACACCGGCCGGGGCTACGGGCGCGACGGTGGGCTGGCCCGCTACGTCGTCGCCCCGGCGCGGGAGGTCCTGGCCCTCGGCGCCCTCGACCCCCGCCACGCCGGCCCCCTCACCGACGCCGGGGCCACCACCTTCCACGCCGTCCGTCGGGCCCGGCCGGCCCTCGACGCGGCCGCACCGGGCCCCGACGCCACCGTCCTGGTGATCGGTGTCGGTGGGCTCGGTGCCTTCGCGGTGCAGATCCTGCGGGCCACCACCGACGCCCGCATCGTCGCCGTCGACCCCGACCCGGCCCGCCGGGCCGTGGCGACCGACCTCGGCGCCGACGAGGTCCTCGACCACGTGCGCGGGGCCGAGGTCGACGCCGTGATCGACATCGTCGGCACCGACGAGACGATCCGCCGGGGCCTCCGGGCCCTGCGCCGGGGCGGGGCCTTCGTCCTGGTCGGGGCGGGCGGTGGTGGCTTCGCCCGGCCGTGGATGGGCGGGCTGCCCCGGGAGGCCACCGTCACCAGCATCCAGGGCTCGACCATCGCCGATGCCCGGGCCGTCATCGGCCTCGCCGCCGCCGGCCACGTCCGGGTGCACGCCCAGGAGTTCCCCCTCGCCGACGTCGAGCAGGCCTACGCCGCCCTCGCCGCCGGCACCCTCACCGGCCGGGCCGTGGTCGTCCCCTGACCCCGACCCGCCGCCCCCCTCGAACCGGTGATCAGATCCCCCACCGGGACGGGGAACCTGATCACCGGTTGCGGGGAGGCCGGGACGAGCGGTGCCGCGGCAGACTGGTGGCATGACGGTCACCGAGCCTGCCGCCGAGCCCGCCCCGGCGCACCTGCCGGTCGGCGTGGCGGTGGAGGACTGGACCGGCGACGCCCGCTTCCACGAGTACACCCGGGCCGCCAACCCGGTCGGCCGCACCACGGCGCTGATCCCGGTCGAGACCTTCCCGGCGAGCCTGCACCGCGACGCTCCCACCGGCGTCGTGCCCCTCGACCTCTCCGGTCCCCTCGGCATCGCCGATGACCGAGGGCCGGCCACCAGCCCGGCCCTCCTCGCCAGCTTCGCCACCGTGCGGGCCGGCGAGGAACTGGTCACCGAGCCGGTGGCCACCAGCGAGCTCTACGTCGTGATGAAGGGCGCTGGCACCACCGAGCTGACCGGCGACGACGGGGGCCGGGCCGTGGCCTGGAGCGAGGGCGACGTCTTCGTCCTCCCCAGCGGGTGCCGCTCGGTCCACCGGGCCCGCGCCGACGCCACCTTCTACTGGGTCACCGACGAGCCGCTGCTCCGCTACCTCGGCGTGGCCCCGGTCGAGCGCCGCCTGCGGCCCACCATGTTCCCCGCGGCCCGCACCGCCGAGGAGCTGGCCGAGGTCGCCGCCGACCCGGCCGCGGCCCGTCGCAACCGGGTCAGCATCCTGCTCAACAACGCCGACCAACCCCAGACCCTGACCGCCACCCACGTGCTGTGGGCCATGGTCGGCCTGCTCCCGGTCGACGCCGTGCAGAAGCCCCACCGGCACCAGTCGGTCGCCCTCGACCTGATCCTCGACTGCCAGCCCGGCTGCTACACGCTCGTCGGCCCCCGGCTGGCCGACGACGGCACGATCGTCGACGCCCAACGGGTCGACTGGGAGCCCGGCGGCGCCTTCGTCACCCCGCCGGGCTGGTGGCACGCCCACCACAACTCCTCCGGCGCCGAGGCCCACCTGCTCCCCGTCCAGGACGCCGGCCTCCACACCCACCTCCGCACCCTCGACATCCGCTTCAGTTGACGCCGGTCCCCGTCCTCGTCGTCTCCGGCACCGTCGGGGTGGGCAAGACCACCGTCATGGACGAGGTGTCCGAGCTGCTCGTCGAGCGCGGCGTCGCCCACCTGGCCGTCGACGTCGACGCCCTCAGCTACACCTACCCCCGTACGCCCGAGGACATCGAGGGCCCGCGGGGATGGGACCGTGTCGTGCTGGACCTCTCCTCGGCAGGGCCTCGGAGAACAACGCACTGTGCTTCTGGGTCGCCTCGCCTGGCGGCTCGGCTCCGTACGGCCAGGCGGTCGCCCTGGAGAACCTGGCCGCGGTGTGGGCCACCGCTCGGCGGCGAGGGGCCGAACGCGCCGTGCTGGCCCGCGTGGTCGAACGGGCCGCCGACCTCGACGGCTTCCGGGCCGCGGTCCCGGACGCCGAGGTGACGGTCGTGCGGCTGGTGGCGCCGGCCGACGTGGTCAGCGCCCGGCTCCGGGGCCGGGAACGGGGCGCCGGGCTCGACTGGCACCTCCGGCGGGCACCCGAGCTGGCCGCCGTCCTCGACCGCTCCGACGTCCCCGGCGCCGTCGTCGTCAACGACGGCCCGGTGCGCCCGGTGGCCGAGGCCGTGCTCGCCGCCGCGGGCTGGTGACCGGCCTGCCTGTCGCTGGCAAGGGTTGCTTCACTAGGGTCGGCGCCCGATGTCCGCGCTCCTGACCTCCCCGCGCCGGGCCCTGGCCTGCGGCGCCCTCGCGCTCACGCTCGTCCTGACGGCCGCCGCCTGCTCCGACGACGACGACGGCCGTGTCGTCGCCGACGTGCTCGAGGACGACGGCCTCCCGACCCAACCGGCCGCGGCCGAGACGACCACGACGCTCCCCCAGGTGTGTGAGCCCGAGACCGCCATCGAGGTGAGCGCCGACGACAAGCCGGTGGTCGAGGCCCCCGGTGGCGACGCCCCCACCGAGCTCGGCATCGAGGACCTCACCGACGGCGAGGGTCGGGCCGTCGAGGCCGGCGACTCGGTCCAGGTGCAGTACTCCGGTGTCCTGTTCGCCGACGGCACCGAGTTCGACACCTCGTGGGACGACCTCACGCCCCTGCCGGTCACCGTCGGCATCGGCCAGGTCATCGCCGGCTTCGACGAGGGCCTCGTCGGCATGAAGCCGGGCGGTCGCCGTCAGCTCACGATCCCGTCCGACCAGGCCTACGGCGAGGCGGGGTCGGGCGAGAACATCCCGCCCGACTCGGCGCTGATCTTCGTCATCGACCTCGTCCAGGTCTGCTACCCGGACCCGGAGGCGGCCACGACGACCACCGGGGCCGAGGGCGACGAGTCGACCACGACGGCGGCCGAAGAGGCGGGCGAGTCGACGACGACGGTGGCCGAGGGCGACGCCGGCGAGGAGTCGACCACCACCACCGCCGCCGAGGGCTGACCCGCCGAGCGCTGACCCGGGGGGAGCGACCCGCGCTCCCCGGGTGCTACCCGACCAGGGCGGGGTCGGTGCGGGCGGCGCGGAGGGCGCCGTCGGCCAGGACGACCAGGTCGTCCTGGGCGTCGCCGTCGAGCCAGAGCAGCACCGCCGTGGTCCAGGACCGCACGACCTGGTTGCCGACCAGGAGCGGGCGGGGGTCGGCCCCCTCGTCGATGCCGAGGCGCCCGGCCACGTGGGCCGCGACGATCGCGGCCAGCCGGTCGTGGTGGCCGGAGAAGCGGTCGGCCAGGGCCGGCACGGTGTCGTTGACCCTGGTCTGGACCCGGACCAGCTCGACCTGCCCGGCCACGTCGGCGGCGAGGAGCTCCACGGCCGCCGCGGTGAGGTGGCCGATCGGCTCGTCGTCGGGGCGATCGGCCAGGAAGGCCGCCAGGGCGTCCTCCCGGCGAGAGTGCTCGGTCAGCAGGACGGCGTCCTTGGTGGGGTAGTAGCGGAAGAAGGTCCGCTGGGAGACGCCGGCGGCATCGGTGATGTCCTGCACCGTCGTCTCGTCGTACCCCCGCTCGAGGAAGAGGTCGATCGCCGAGCGTTGCAGAGCGGTCGACGTCGCTTGCTTCTTCCGAGCCCGCAGTCCCATCTGAGTCGCAGCCATGCCGACACGGTATCCGGGAGGCGCCGCGATCTTGACCCGGGGGTCATGGGGCTACCGTTCCGCCGGATGAACCGGGCCGAAGCGGCGCGTGAGCTGGGTGTGCCCCCGAGCGCCGCGCCCGCGCTGGTCGAGAAGGCGTTCCGGCGGGCCGCCCGGGCCCGCCACCCCGATGTGGGCGGTGACCCGGTCGCCTTCCGACGGGCCACCGAGGCCCGGGCCGTGCTGCTGCGCCCGGCGCCGCGGCCGGACTCGATGGACCGGGTCGCGGCGGCGATCATCCGCTTCCACCCGGTGGTGCGGCTGGTCGAGGCCGTGGTGCGGGAGCTCGACCGGCGGACCGCGCCCCGCGCCCGCTGACCCGGGAGTCGTTAGGGTCGGGACCCGTCATGTGGACGACCCCCGCCGTGCTCGTCGCCCTGCTGCCCGCCGCCGCCTCCGCCGGCGTCGACGAGGAGGAGGGGGCGGCCTACCGCTTCGTGCTCGACCGCACCGACAGCGAGAGCTGGGCGTCGGTCGCGAGCTGGGCCGTCGACAAGCCGCTGCGCATCGCCCTGATCTGGGTGGTGGCCTGGCTGGTGGCCAGGTTCGTGCGCCGGTTGATCCGCCGTTCCTCGGACCGCTTGGTCGGGTCGGTGGGGTCGGGCCGGCTGAAGAAGGCCCGCGACCGGGCGCCCAGCATCCTCGTCAGCGCCGAGGTGCCCAGCGTGCGCTCGGCGGCCCGGGCCGAGACGATCAGCGGCGTCCTGCGCAGCGTGTCGCGGGGCATCGTCTACGTGTTCGCCGGGATCTACACCCTCGACGTGCTGGGCGTGAGCCTGGGCCCGCTGATCGCCGGCGCCGGCCTGGCGGGCGTGGCCCTCGGCTTCGGCGCCCAGAGCCTGGTGCGGGACTTCCTGGCCGGCCTGTTCATCCTGCTGGAGGACCAGTACGGCGTCGGCGACGTCGTCGACCTGGGCGATGCCGTCGGCACGGTCGAGGCCGTCGCCCTCCGCACCACCCGCGTGCGCGACGTGAACGGGACGGTGTGGCACGTGCCCAACGGCCAGATCCTGCGGGTCGGCAACAAGTCCCAGCAGTGGGCCCGGGCGCTCCTCGACATCGCGGTGGCCCACGGCACCGACGTCGACCGGGCGCTCGAGATCCTCAAGGAGGTCGCCGATCGGGTCGTCGACGAGCCTGACCTCGCCCCCGACGTGCTGGGCGAGGCCGAGGTGTGGGGCGTCGAGGCCCTGACCACCGACGGCGTCACGCTCCGCCTGGTCATCAAGACCACCCCCGGGTCGCAGTGGAAGATCATGCGCGCCCTCCGGCAGGAGATCCGGGCCGGGCTGGACGAAGCCGGCATCGAGATGGCGTAGGCGCCGGCCCCGCCTCCGGGCCGCCGGTGCCCGAGGATCGGGGCTCGGTCCGACCTGGCCTGCACGACGGGGGCACCGCTACCGTGCCGACGATGGCCGACGACGAGACGCCCGACCACGCCCACGGTCACGACGACCACGGCGACCACCCGGTCGAGGACCCCAAGTGGGTGCTGGCACCGCTCGTCGTCGGGCTGCTCATCGGTCTGGTGGCCGCCATCGTGCTCGGCCTGCAGTCCGGGGCGGACCCCTTCCACGCGCTGTAGTGGTCCGCTGACCAGGGCCGACGGCGGCGACGTGGCCCGGCGGACGACCGGCCCGGGCCGGCCCGCGCCCTGTCGGCGGTCCGCGGCGAACATGATGGTGGCGTGGGCGGGTCGGGAGACACGAGGGTGACGAGAGGACGCCGGGCCGCGGTCGACGGGCCCGAGGACGCGACGGAGCCGCCATCGGGACCGTCGATCGACGTGATCGAGGGCCCGGTCGTCGGCGCCCCTTCCGGCGAGGAGGGCGGCTCCGACCCCCAGGATGGCTCCGGCCCCCACGACGACGGCTCCGGCCCGGTGCCCCGCGACGGGGACGACGGGGCCGAGCCGGGACCGCCCGGACCGGACCGCCCGTCGCCCCCGGCCCGCCTGGCCCGGGCGGTCCGACGGTCCACCCCGGCGGCCCGGGCGTGGGCCGCGATCGGGCTGGTGCTGGTCGCGGCGGCCGTCGCCGTCCCGATCGTCACCCGGTCCGACCTGGCCACCGCCCGCACCGAGGCGGCCGCCACCCGGGACCGGCGGGCCGATGCCGCCGACGCCCGCGCCGCGGCCGATGCCGCCCGGGCCACCGCGGTCCGAGAGGTCGGCGCCGCCGGGCGACGGGCCGCGCTCGCCCAGGAGGCCCGCAACGAGCAGCGCGCCCGCCTCGCCGCCCTCGGCCTGAGCGAGCGGACGATCGACGCCGTCCTCGAAGCCCGGCTCGCCAACACCGAGCTGGTCGAGTACCGCCGGGACCGCACGACGGCCGACGTCGACCGCCAGGCCCAGGAGATCCCCCAGATGGAGGAGTGCCTGGAGCGGGCCAGCCAGACGGTGAACGAGGCGTTCACCAGCCAGTTCGGCGGAGGTGCTCCACCCGGGCCGAGCGAGCTGTGCCAGGCGCTGCTGGGATGACCCGGACGCCCCGGTCGTCCCGGCGACGCGGCTCGGCCGCGTCGCGCCTCGTCGCCGTGGCCACGGTCGTCGCCGTGGTCGTCGGCGCCGCCGTCGCCGTCGTGGCGGCCCGGGACCACACCGAGGTCCGCACCGACGCCCACCTCGTCGCCCACGAGGCCGCCGCCGACCTCGAGGCGGTGCGCTCGTCCCGGGCCGCCGTCGTCACCCTCGGCGCCGAGGCGGATGCGTGGGGCCGGGCGGCCCAGGAGGACGACGAGGCCAGCGTGGCCATCATCACGGCCCTCGACGAGCTCCAGACCCTGCGGGACCGCATCAGCCTGGCCGAGGGCGAGCTGGCCCGGGCCCGGGAGGTCAGCGCCGAGCAGGTCGCCCGGCTCGACGTGCTGAAGGGCTGCGTCCGCCACCTGGAGCTGGCCCGCAGCCGCTACGTCGCCGGGGACCAGGCCGGGGCCACCGATGCCCTCGCGGCCGGCACCGACGCCTGCAACGAGGCCGAGAGCATCACCGGGGGCAGCGGGGCCGCCCACCCGTTCGACTTCCCCGACCCGTTCGTGCTCACCGACGGGGGCAGCTACTACGCCTTCGGCACCAACGGCACGGCTGGGACCGTGCAGGTCGTGTCGTCGCAGGACCTGGGTGACTGGAGCGTCAGGAGCGCGGCGCTGACCCAGGTGCCCGATTGGGCCCGGAGCGGCTTCACCTGGGCGCCGTCGGCCATCCGCACCCCCGCCGGCCCCTACGCGCTCTTCTACACCGTGAGCGACCGGTCCTCGGGCAAGCAGTGCATCAGCCGGGCGGTGTCGGACAACCCCGCCGGCCCCTACGTCGACACCTCGACGGGGCCGCTGATCTGCCAGCTCGAGGAGGGCGGGTCGATCGACCCCAGCCCCTACATCGACGAGACCGGCGGGCTGCACCTGACGTGGAAGGCCGAGGGCGAGACCGTCGGCCTCGGCGCCAGCCTCTGGACCGTGCCGCTGGAGGCCGACGGCTCGGCGATGGCCTGGTTCCCCACCAAGCTGATCGCCGTCGACCGGGGGTGGGAGGGCCGGACGATCGAGGGGCCGTCGATGGCGAAGGTCGACGACACGTGGGTCCTGCTCTACTCGGCCAACCGGTGGGACACGGCCGACTACGCCACCGGCTACGCGGTGTGCGAGGGGCCGAACGGGCCGTGCACCAAGCCGACCGAGAACCTGGTCCTCCGCTCCAACGACACCCGGTCCGGGCCCGGGGGCACCGAGTTCTTCCGCGCCTCCGACGGTCAGCTCAAGGTGGCCTACGCGGCGTGGGACGTCGGCGAGGTCGGCATCCCCAACCCCCGCCGCCTGCACCTCGGAACGGTGTCGATGACGCCCCTCGGCCTGCGCATCACCTGACCCGGGTCTCGAGTTGGTGTCTGACACCAAGTGCGCGTGGTCCGAACCTGCGGGGCGAGCGGGGGTGCGTCGGCCATGATCGGGAGATGACGGAGACGGTGCGGCTGTACGACACCCGGACCCGGGAGGTGCGGCCGCTGGCGCCGCTCGTGCCCGGGAAGGTGGGCATGTACACGTGCGGGCCGACCGTCTACGCCCCACAGCACCTCGGCAACATGCGGAGCCAGCTCGTCCCCGACCTGCTGCGGCGGGTGCTGCGGGCCGCCGGCTACGACGTCCTCCACGTCACGAACATCACCGACGTCGGCCACCTGGTCGCCGACGCCGACGACGGCGATGACAAGATGGAGCTGGCGGCCGCGGCCAGCGGCGAGACGGCCGCCGACATCGCCGCCCGCTACACCGCCCAGTGGGCCGACGACCGGCGCCGGCTGGGCTGCCTCGAGCCCGACGTCCTGCCCCGGGCGGCCGATCACATCCCCGAGCAGGTCGCCATGATCGAGACGCTCGAGGCCGAGGGCCACACCTACCGGATCGACGACGGCGTCTACTTCGACGTCTCGACGTTCCCGGCCTACGCCGACTTCGCCGGGCTGCGCCTCGACGAGCTGGAGGCCACCGGTCGGGTCGACGGCATCGAGGCCAAGCGTCACCCGGCCGACTTCGCCCTGTGGAAGCTGACGCCGCCGGGGGTCAAGCGCCAGCAGGAGTGGGGGTCACCGTGGGGCCGGGGCTTCCCGGGGTGGCACATCGAGTGCTCGGCCATGGCCACGAGGTACCTGGGCGAGCGGTTCGACATCCACACCGGGGGCATCGACCACGTCCGGGTCCACCACACCAACGAGGTGGCCCAGAGCGAGTGCGCCCTCCACGTCCACCCGTGGGTCGGCCACTGGGTCCACACGGAGTTCCTCGACCTGGGCGGCGAGAAGATCTCGAAGTCGAAGGGCCACGTGCTCACCGTCGACACGCTGGTCGAGGAGGGCATCGACCCCCTCGCCTTCCGCTACTTCACCCTCCAGGCCCACTACCGCCAGAACCAGGCGTTCTCGCTGGACGCCGTCCGCTCGGCGGGGACGGCCCTGCGCCGGCTGGTCGGCCACGCCGTGGCGGCCCGCGATGCCGGAGGGACGCCCGACGCGGCTCGGGTGGCGGCCTGGAGCGAGCGGCTCTGGGGGCACCTGTACGACGACCTCAACGCCCCCCGGGCGCTGGCCACGGTGTGGGAGGCGCTGCGGGACGAGGAGCTGACGCCGGCCGACCGGTGGGCCTTCCTGGTCGACGCCGACCGGGCCCTCGGCTTCGGGCTCGCCGACGCGGTGGCGCCGGACGTCGACCAGAGCGGCTCCGACGCGCGCATCGACGCGCTGGTTGCGGAACGGGCCGCGGCCCGGGCGGCCAAGGACTGGGCCGCGTCCGACCGCATCCGCGACGAGCTGGCGGCCGAGGGCATCGAGCTGGTCGACACCCCCGACGCCACCACCTGGCACCGCCGCTGACGCGCTCCTCGCGCCCCTCCTGGCGCCGTCCGGACGGGACGCGGGATCAGCCGGGGATGACGCCGCCGCCGGGGCAGAGGGCCGGCAGCAGGGTGCAGACCGGACCGGGCGGCGCCGTGGTGGGTGGCGGGGGTGGGGCTGTCGTGGCCGGAGGGGGCGGCGTCGTGGTCGGTGCGGGGGGCACGCTGCTCGGATTCCTGCTCGCCTACGC
>CAYQGF010000033.1:0-17112 GCA_964416885.1 uncultured Iamiaceae bacterium | reverse complement strand
GTCGGCCGCGGCGCGCAGGTCGTCCCAGACCTTCCAGCAGAAGTTCCAGTCGTAGGCGTCGGCCTGGCCCTCGCTCGCGGTGCACACGCCGTGGCCCGAGGAGAGGGCCGGTTGGCCGTGGTCGTCGGTGGTCGTCATCACGATCGCCCTCCGTTCGGCGGGGAGGTGGTCGAGCTTCGGGAGGACCGCGTTGCACCCGCCGGTGGGGTCCTCGGCGATGACGCCGTCGGCGCCGACGTGGCACTCGAACAGCGTCGTGGCCGGGATGCCGGCGAGCGTGTCGTCGAGGGCGGGCTCGCCGAGCCCGTCCAGGCCGCCGTCGTGGGGGTCGTCGAGGAAGATCGCCCGGGGCTCGGGGAGGTCGAGGGCCTCCCACCGGTTGGCGAGGTTCGAGGTGACGATCCCGCCGAAGGAGAACCCGAAGTAGCTGGCGCGGTCGAGGTCGGGCTGGACGCGATCGGGGTCGGTGGCCAGGAAGGCGAGGGCGCCCTCGATGCCGGCCACCGCCGAGGCCATGCACGGCTCGATGTCGAAGGGGCCGGGGCACGGTTCGGTGAGGCCGGTCTGCCAGCGGGGGTAGACCACGACGCTGCCGCTCAGCACCGTGTGGCGGACCAGCTCGTACATCGTGCCGTACCCCTCGAACTCGCCGTAGCCGTGCAGGACGACGGCGAGCGGGGCGGTGGCCGGCCGGGGCGAGCTGGGCTCGAACACGTACCAGGCATCGGCGCCGGTGCCGCCCTCGCTGACCTCCCAGTCCTGGTGGGGCAGGGCGCTGCTGCCGGGGCCTTCCGTGGGCTGCGCCGGCTGGGTGACGGCCGCACCGGCGGGCGTCGCCACCGTCGACGGGGGTTGCGGGGCGACGGTGGTGGAGGTCGTCGGGGCCGCCGTCGTGCTCGTGGTCGTCGCGGCGGTGTCGTCGGACGTCCCCGAACAGCCGGTGATGGTGGTCACGGCGACGGCCGTGGCCACCAGGGCCCGGGCCCGGACCAGGAGTAGGCGGGTCCCACCCCGCCTACTCCTCACGCCGAGCCTCGGCCCACCCCGTCGGGTGGTCGTCGTCCATCCGGTGATGTCCACCACGAAACCCTCCCCCCTGTCAAGGAAGGGGTGACGACCCGCCTGGCCCGCAGCGGGCACGATGGGCGGATGCCCGACCCCCTGACGCCGCGCCCCGAGGACAGGTTCACCTTCGGTCTGTGGACCGTCGGCTGGCAGGCCCGGGACCCCTTCGGGGACCCCAGCCGACCGCCGCTCGACCCGGTCGAGACGGTGCACCGCCTGGCCGAGCTCGGTGCCTACGGCGTCACCTTCCACGACGATGACGTGGCCCCGTTCGGCTGCTCCTCGGCCGAGCGCGACGCCCACCTGGCCCGGTTCCGCGCCGCCCTCGCCGCCACCGGCCTGGTCGTGCCGATGGTGACCACCAACCTCTTCACCCATCCGATGTTCAAGGAGGGCGCCTTCACCGCCGACGACCGCGACGTGCGCCGCTTCGCGGTCCGCAAGGTCATGCAGAACCTCGACGTGGCGGCCGAGCTGGGGGCGCGGACCTACGTGTTCTGGGGCGGTCGGGAGGGGAGTGAGGTCGACCTGGCCAAGGACCACCGGGCCGCCCTGGACCGGTACCGCGAGGCGATCGACACCCTCGCCGGCTACGTCGTCGACCAGGGCTACGACATCCGCTTCGCCCTGGAGCCCAAGCCCAACGAGCCCCGGGGCGACATCTACCTGCCCACCGTCGGCCACGCCCTGGCGTTCATCGCCTCCTTGGAGCACGCCGACATGGTGGGCCTCAACCCCGAGGTCGGCCACGAGCAGATGGCGAACCTGAACGTCGTCCACGCCATCGCCCAGGCGCTGTGGCACGGGAAGCTGTTCCACATCGACCTCAACGGCCAGCACGGCCCCAAGTTCGACCAGGACCTGGTGTTCGGCCACGGCGACCTGCTGAGCGCCTTCGCCCTGGTCGACCTGCTGGAGAACGGCGGCCCCGGGGGCGGGCCGGCCTACGACGGGCCCCGGCACTTCGACTACAAGCCGCTCCGCACCGAGGACGTCGACGGCGTGTGGGCCTCGGCGGCGGCCAACATGCGGACCTACCTCCTGCTGAGGGAGCGGGCCGCCGCCTTCCGGGCCGACCCCGAGGTCCAGGAGGCCCTCGCCGCCGCCGGGGTGCCCGACCTGGCCACCCCGACCCTCGCCCCCGGCGAGACCGCCGCCGACCTCCGGGCCGACCCCGGCCTCGACGCCCTCGACGCGGAGGCCAAGGGGGCGCGGCCCCACGGCGCCAGCCGGATCGACCAGCTCGCGCTCGAGCACCTGCTCGGGGCCCGCTAGGTGCCCCTCGTCGCCGGGGTCGACTCGTCGACCTCGGGCTGCAAGGTCGAGGTGCGCGACGTCGACACCGGGGCCCTGGTCGCCCGGGGCCGGGCCCCGCACCCGACCACCACGCCGCCGCGCAGCGAGCAGCACCCCGACGCCTGGTGGGCCGCCTTCACGGCCGCGGCCGAGCAGGCCGACCTCTTCGGTGCCCACCGGCCGGCGGCGATCAGCGTGGCCGGCCAGCAGCACGGCCTCATCGTCTGCGGTGAGGACGGCGCCGTCCTCCGCCCGGCGAAGCTGTGGAACGACACCGAGTCGGCCCCCGACGCCGCCGCCCTGGTCGAGGCACTCGGCCCCGAGGGGTGGGCCGAGGCCTGCGGCAGCGTGCCGGTGGCCAGCTTCACCGTCACCAAGCTGCACTGGCTGCGGCGCACCGAGCCCGAGACCTTCGCCCGGGTCGCGCACGTCCTGCTGCCCCACGACTGGCTGACCTGGCGCCTCTCCGGCGCCCGGGTCACCGACCGCGGCGACGCCTCGGGCACCGGCTGGTGGTCGCCGGCCGAGGGCCGGTACCGGGCCGACCTGCTCGCCCTGGTCGACGCCACGCGGAGCTGGGACGACGCCCTGCCCACGGTCCTCGGCCCCACCGAGCCGGCGGGGGAGTGGGGCGGCGTGCTCGTCGGCCCCGGCACCGGGGACAACATGGCCGCGGCCCTCGGCCTCGGCCTGCACCCCGGTGACCTCGCCCTCAGCCTGGGCACCAGCGGGACCGCCTTCACCGTCGCCGAGCGGCCGACCGCCGACCCCACCGGCACCGTCGCCGGGTTCGCCGACGCCACCGGGCGGCACCTGCCGCTCGTCTGCACCCTCAACGCCACCAAGGTCACCGACGCCGTCGCCCGCCTCCTCGGTGTGGACCCCACCGTGCTCGACGACCTGGCGCTGGCGGCCCCAGCCGGCGCCGGCGGCCTCGTCCTCGTGCCCCACCTCGACGGCGAACGCACCCCGAACCGGCCCGATGCCACCGGCTCTCTCGCCGGGATCCGTTCCGACGTCACCCGCGAGCAGGTGGCCCGGGCCGCCTTCGAGGGTGTCGTGGCCAACCTCCTCGCCGGCGCCGACCACCTGCCGGAGGCCGCCGGCCGGCTCCTCCTCGTCGGCGGCGGCGCCCGCAGCCGGGCCTACCGCCGGGTCGTGGCCGACCTCGCCGGGCGACCGGTCACGGTCCCGGCCGCCGACGAGCTGGTCGCCCTCGGTGCCGCGGTCCAGGCCGCGGCCGTGCTCACCGGCGCACCGTTCGAGGCGGTCACCGAGGCGTGGGAGGTCGCATCGGGCACCACGACCAACCCGGCCCCGGGGGCCGACGGTGGTGCGGCCCGGGAGGCCTTCGCCCGCGCCCTCGGCGGCGACCGGTGATCGAGCTCCGGGCCGGCGCCGCCACCGCGACCCTCGACGAGCACCTCGGCGGCCGCCTGGCCCAGCTCGACCTCGGCACCGGGCCGCTGCTGCGCGGCCCCGCCCCCGGCCGCCGGTGGAGCGACTGGGGCTCGTACCCCCTCCTGCCGTGGTCGAACCGGATCCCCGGTGGTCGGCTCGCGCCGGACGGGGGCGAGGTGGAGGTCCCGGTCAACTGGCCCGACGGGAGCGCCATCCACGGGCTGGTGGCGTCGTGCCCCTGGGACGTGGTCGAGCGGACCGAGCGGGCCGCGACGCTCGTGGTCGCGGCGGCCACGCCGCCCTGGTCGGTCGTCGGCCACCAGCGTTTCGAGCTGGTGCCCGAGCACCTGGTGCAGACGTTGGCGGTCGAGAACGTCGGGCCCGAGGCCGTCCCGGTGGGCCTCGGCATCCACCCGTGGTTCCGGGCCGGCCGGCTCCGGCTCCCGGCCACCATGAAGTGGCCCGGCGACCCGCTGCCGGTCGGCGTGCCGGTTCCGGTCGACGCCACCGACGACCTGCGCACGGCGAGGGTGCCGCCGCCGATGGACCGCTGCTTCACCGGCCTCACCGCCTCGTCCCTGGAGCTCGACACGGTCCGCCTGTCGTGGCGGGGCCCGGTCTCCCAGGTCGTCGTCTACACCGGTGAGCCGGGCTGGATGGCCGTCGAGCCGGTCACGATGGCGAACGACGGCTTCGCGCTGGCCGCCCGCGGCGTGCCCGGCCACGGCGTGACCCTGCTCGGCCCGGGCGAGCGCCTGGAGGTCACCTACCGGTTCTCCCGTCCCGAGCGGCCGACGACCGAGGGCTGACCGTCATCGCCGCCCCACCCTCGGGGCGGTTCACGACCATGCCGACCGCCCGGGGCAGGTCGCGACGGGTGGGCTCGACGTCGACCCGTTGGGCGAGGCGGGCGAGGATCAGGGTCAGCTCCATCTGGGCCAGGGCGAAGCCGATGCAGTTGCGAGCGCCACCCCCGAACGGCACCCAGGCCGCGTCGGCGAGCGTCGCCTGGTCGGGGGTGAGGTCGACGAAGCGGTCGGGGTCGAAGCGAAGGGGGTCGTCCCAGGCCGCCGGGTCGCGGCCGGCCAGGTGGGCGGACCACAGCACCAGGGTCCCCGCCGGGATGCGGCGACCGGCGACCACGACGTCGCGGTGCGCCATGCGGGGCGAGAAGGAGCCGGCGGGGTGCAGGCGCATGGTCTCGCGTCCGACCCGGCCGGCCAGGTCGAGCCGGGCCAGGTGGGAAGCCGTGAAGGGACCGGGCCCGCCGAGCCCGTCGTCGGCCTCGGCGGCGAGGCGGGACCACAGGTCACCGTCGGCCAGGACGGTGCGCCAGAGCATCCAGGAGAGGGTGGCCGAGGTCGTGTCGAGACCGGCGCCCATCAGGGTGACGACCTGGTCGCGGACCTCGTCGTCGGTCAAGGTCGCGTCGGCGACGAGCGTGCCGAGGATGTCGTGGGGGTCGTCGGTGGGCTCGGCCCGGAGCTGGGTGATGCGCTCGTCGATGATCGCCCGGAGCCGGTCGAGGTCCCGCCGCACCCGATGCCGTCGACCGAGGGGGAGGGGATGGGGGAGCTGGCGGACGACCGGCGACTCGAGGTACTCCTGCGCCCCCCGCAGCAGCGCCGCGACCTCGGCCGACCGTGCGGCCAGCTCGGCCCCGAAGAGGGCCCGGACGACGACCTCCTGGACCAGCTCCCGGCCCTCGACGTCGAGGTCGACCACCGTGGGCCGCCCGCCCGTACGGGCGAGGATGGCGTCGACGCGTCGGTCGGCGGCCGCCACGATGGCGTCGACCCAGCCGTCGAGCCGGCGACGGCTGAAGCCGGCCCGGACCGCCGACCGACGCCGCTTCCAGTCGTCGCCGTCGCTGACGATCATCGAGCCGTCGCCGACGACGAAGCCGATGACGTTGAACCGGTGCCCCCATCGGAAGTCGTCGGTGCCCAGGGCGAACAGCTCGCGGACGGCCGTCGGGCCTCCCACCACGGCGAGCCGCATGGGCCCGGCCCCGAGGCCCACGACGGGACCGTGCCCGTCGCGCAGCTCGTCGAGCACGGGGCGCGGATCGTGCAGGAGCCGCCGGAGCAGCCGTGGCTGCTCCCGCCACGGAGGCCGGGGCAGCGGCAGGGGGGTCGGACCGTCGGAGGACAGTGCCCGCTTCATCCTCGGTCACCCCCGGGAACGGGGCCGGCCAGGACGTCGGCGGCCAGCTCGGCGTGACCGAGGTGCTGGTAGAGCTCCTCCACGACGTGCAGGACGACGGACGCGTCGGACGTCTCGGCACCGGGCAGGAACTGGCGACCACCCTCGTCGGTGCCCTCACCGGCCTCGAGCCGGGCCAGGTGTCGGGCCGCCCGGGCCAGGGTGGAGCCCACGAGGTCGTGCAGCTCGGCGAGCGGCGCGGTCCGGGAGAACTCGGCCTCGCGGTCCCGCCGGGAGGGCTCGCCCAGGGCCACGTGGCCGAGCCAGAACTCGGTGACACCGCAGCAGTGGACGATCAGCGCGGCGACGGAGTTGGTGCCGGGCCCCAGGGGCCGGGTGTTGACCGCGGGGTCGCCCAACCGGTCGGCCACCTCCGACAGGCGGGCGAACGCCCGGGCCAGGGAGGCGTGGGCGACCGCGGCGCGCAGGAGCATGGCCCCCCAGGTTCGCGGCTCGGCCGGGCCCGTGCATCCCCCAGATGGCGGATGTTCGGAGCGCCGGCGCCGGGCACGGTGACGGCATGCGACGAGGACGAGGGCGGGAGGTCGAGTTCGACCTCCCGGGCGTGCAGGTCGGGGTGGCCACCGACGAGGAGGGGCCGACGGGGTGCACGGTCGTCGCCCTGGACCGCACGGCCCCGCTCGAGCTGGACGTGCGCGGCGGCGCGCCCGTGTTGGTCAACCCGGCCCTGCCCCGGGTCGAGGCGATCTGCCTGGCCGGCGGTTCGGCCCTCGGTGTCGCCGCCGCGGCCGGGGTGGCCGACGAGCTGTACGCCCGTCGGGCCCGGGACCCGCTGCGCTTCCCCCGGGTGACGGGCGGGGCGATCTACGACTTCGCCGAGCCCGGACGGACGGGGGCGTACCCCGGCTGGGAGCTGGGCCGGGCCGCGCTCGTGGCCGCCCGCCCCGGGGTCGTCCCGGTCGGGAGGGTGGGCGCCGGCCGAGCGGCGCGGTGCGGCAAGCTCGGCCGCGACGGCTGGTCGGAGCCGGGTGGGCAGGGGGCGGCCTTCACCGCCATCGGCGGCGCCCGGGCCCTGGTGGTCGTGGTGGTGAACGCGCTCGGCGTCGTCGTGGACCGGCACGGCACGGTCGTGCGGGGCAACCGCGACCCCTCGTCCGGTGTCCGCAGCCCGATCGCGCCGGAGGACATGGTCCACGGTCAGCGCCGTCAGGCCGAGCGCTTCGGCCGGGTCGGCACGGCGACGGCGACCACGCTCACCGTCGTGGTCACCGATGCCCGCCTGACGACGTGGGACCGGCGCAGCGTGGCCCGCCAGGTCCACGCCTCCCTGGCGCGGGCCATCCACCCCTTCCACTGCTCCCTCGACGGTGACGCGCTGTGGTTCGTGTCCACCGGTGCGGTCCGGACCGACGCCACCCCGACCGCGCTCGGCACGGTGACGGCCGACCTGGCCTGGGATGCCGTGTTGGGCGCCGTCGGGGCCGGGGGCACGACCGGTGACGACCTCCGGGGTGGATGACGCGACGCAGGCGCCGTCGGACCTGGGCGATCATGGGCCGATGGACCCGGCGCCCGCCCCGCCGTCAGCCGGGATCGTCGCGTGGGTGCTCACCGACCTCGACCGGCCGCCCGGGCGGAGCCCCGGCGGTCCCGAGGTCCCGGCGGCGGACCTGGCCCGGTACCGGTCGCTCGCCGCCTCCGTCATCGTCCCCGGCGGCCGGGTCGGCGCGGTCACCCGGTCCCCGGGCCCGGACCGGGGCGACAGCACCGTCACGACCTTCGCCCGGGCGTCGGAGGCCCTCGGCGCGGCCGTCGCCTTCCAGGCGGCGATGCGGGCCGAACCCTGGGCGGGGCCGACGCCGCTGCGGGCGCGGGTCGCGGTCCACGTCGGCGAGGTGCCCGGGGCCGACGGCGACCCGGGCCCGGCGCCGGATGGAGCCGTCGCCCTGCTCCGTGCCGGCCACGGTGGGCAGATCCTGGCGTCGACCACCGTGATCGACCTGGGCCGAGCTGGGCTCGGCGCCACGGTGCGGGTGGACGACCTGGGCGTCCACCGCCTGCGAGGCGTCGACGAGCCGGTCGCCGTCGTGCAGGTCGCTCCCGCCGGCCACCCGACGTCGTTCCCCCCGTTGCGGACGGTCACCGCCGCAGGAGCGATGCTCCCGCGCCCCGGCTCGTCGCTCGTCGGTCGCGCCGACGACCTCGTCGCCCTGGCCCGCCTCGTCGACGAGCACCGGGTGGTGACGATCGTCGGCGCCGGTGGCTGTGGCAAGACCCGGCTCGCCATCGAGCTGGCCCACGAGGCCGTCGGCGGCTTCCGCGACGGTGCCGCCTGGGTGGACCTGGCCCCGGTGGCCGGTGGCGACGCCGTCCTCGACGCCGTCGCCGCCGCCGTCGGGCTGCGCACCCACGCCGAGATCACGACCGAGCGGGTGGTGCGCCACCTCGCGGACCGGTCACGGCTGCTGCTGGTCGACAACTGCGAGCACGTGGTCGACCACGCCGCCGCGCTGGTCGCCGCGGTCCAGGCCGGGTGCCCGGACGTCCGGGTCGTCGCCACCAGCAGGGAGCCTCTGGCGTTGCGGGACGAGGTCGTGTGGCGGGTCCCGTCCCTCGCCCTGCCGGCCGCCCCCGATGGCGCCGACCTGCTCGCCAGCGACGCCGGCCGGCTCCTCGTGGAGCGGATCGGTCGGGTGCACCCCGGCTACGTGCCCGATGCCGAGGACGCGCGGGCGCTGGCGGAGGTGAGCCGGCGGCTCGACGGCATCCCGCTCGCGCTCGAGCTGGCGGCGGCCCGCACCGCGACGATCCCCCCGCACGACCTGGCGGCCCGGCTGTCGGAACGCTTCGCCCTGCTGGCCGGCGGTCACCGCGACGCGGTGGCGCGGCAGCGCACGATCGAGGCCTCGGTGGCCTGGAGCCACCAGCTCCTCGGCCCCGACGAGCAGGTGGTGTTCCGCCGGCTGTCCGCCTTCGCCGGCTCCTTCCCGATGGCGGCCGCGGTGGCGTTGTGCCCCGACCGGCCCGGGGTCGACGACATCGTCGAGCGTCTCCTGCGATGCTCCCTCCTCGTGGACCGGCCCGGCCCGGTCCGACGGTTCCAGATGCTCGAACCGGTCCGCTGGTTCGCCCGGGAGCGGCTCGTCGACAGCGGTGAGGCCGACGTCGTCCTGGGGCGCCACCTGGACGGGTGCGTCGCCCGCGCCGCGTCGTCCGGTGCCGCGCTCGACGGTCCCGAGGTGCGGGCCGCCCTCGCCCAGCTCGACCTCGACCTCGACGACCTCCGCGCCGCCATGACCTGGGCACTGGCCCAGGAGCGTGGGGCCGACGTGGCCCGGATCGTCGCCGCCGCCCCCTGGTCCTGGATCTGGCGAGGTCGCTCCCTCGAGGCCCGGCGGTGGCTGGCCCGGGCCGGCGCCGTCGAGGAGCAGCTCGGGCCCGACGAGCGGATCGCCCTCCTGTGGGCGCGTGCCGCCCTCACCCTCACCAACAGCGCGCCCGGCGTCGAGGAGCTGGTGGAGGAGGGCGTGTCGCGGGCGAGGTCCGGCGGCGACCGGCGGGCGGAGGCTCGGTTCCAGGTCCTGTTCAGCCTGGCCCAGGCCTTCCACGACCCCCACGCCGTGCTGGCCGAGGCCGGGGGCCAGCGGGCGCGGTGCCGGGCCGCCGGCGACCGGTTCTGGGCCGCCACGAGCCTGGTCAGCGAGTCGATCGCCCACATCACCCTCGGCCGCTTCGACCGGGCCGAGCCGCTGCTCGACGAACTGCGGGACGAGGCCACCCGGCTCGGCCACCCCCAGCTCCAGGCGGACGAGATCTCCCGTCGGGTGCTGGTCGATCGGCGCTTCGGGCGCTACGACGACGTCCACCGGGCGGTGGGCCGGATCGGCGTGGTGACCGCCGATCTCACCGAGCTCAACGCCCAGGCCCTCGTGCACGCCCAGGCGGCTCTGGTCGACGTCGTCCAGGGGCGGGCCGCGGCCGCTCTCGACGACATGGAGGCGTTGATGCGCCGGTACGTCGACGCCGGCGAGTACGGCTACATCCCGTCGATCGCGCTCCCGATCATCGACGCCCTCATCGACCTGGGGCGGGCCGACGAGGCCGTGGCGCGGTTCGAGCCGTTCTGGGAGTCGTTCCGGCAGTCGATCTCGTGGCGGCTGCGGATGGGCACCACTCGGGCGGTCGCCCACTGGGCCAGCGGCGACGTCGACACCGCCCGGGCCGCCCTCGTCGAGGTCGTGGCCGAGGCGCGTGCCGCGCCCAACGACCACGAGCTGGCCAGCGCCGAGCGTGTGCTCGCCGCCCTCGACCGCGACGCGCAGCGCTTCGGTCGGGCCGAGGACCGCCTCCACCGCGCCCTCGAGATCCAGGCCCGGCTCGGCTATCGCCAGTACGTCGCCGACGTGCTCGAAGAGCTCGCCGGGCTGGACCTCGACCACGACCGGCCGGCCGCCGCGGCGGTCCTGTTCGGCGCCGCATCGGCGATCCGGGAGCCGGCGGGGGTGGTTCGCCGGGTCGGCCGCCAGTCCGTCTACGAAGCGGACCTCGATCGGCTCCGGGGCGCCCTCGACCCCGACGTCCTCCAGGAGGCCCGGGCGAGGGGAGCGGCGTTGTCGATCGCCGATGCCGTCGCCTGGGCCCGCCGCGGCCGCGGTGAGCGTCGACGGCCCGCCGCCGGCTGGGAGAGCCTCACCGCCACCGAGGCGAAGGTGGCCGCGCTCGTCGCCGAGGGCTGCACCAACCCCGAGATCGCCGAGGCGCTCATCATGGGCCGGGCCACCGTCAAGACCCACGTCAGCAGCATCCTGCGCAAGCTCGACCTCACCAACCGGGCCCAGGTCGCAGCCGTCGCCGCCCGCCGCTGACCCCCTCGTGCCGATGAGCCCGCGCGGCCCGACGACGTCGACATCGCACCGACCTGTCGACATCGTCACCCGGCTCGGGCAGGGGCCCGACGTCCCCCTGCGCTCGCACGGCAGCCTGTCGCTGAACCGGACGCTGCTCACCTACGGCCAGTTGGAGCCTCCGACGAACCCATCCCGCGACTCTCGTCTGGTCGGGACGGGCCCGCTGCGCTAGCGAGCGAGAGAACGTCGCACCGCAGATTGGATGCCTTCGGTCATGTCGGGAAGTGCGATCGGCTCGGTGGTGTCCAGGTGATCCTGCACCTGCCACACCGCACCTCCCATGGCGGCGACGATGCCGATCGCCACGTACACGCCGACGGGCGTTTGCCACAGACCTGGGATCCAGCTGATCACAGTGGTCGCCTTGCTGCTGAGCCCCGCCAGTTTGGCGCCGTGCTCGGCCACTGCCTCCGCTGCGGCAACGGCGGCATCGGCTCGTTCCTGCGTGGCGCGCGCATCGATCACCAGGTCGGAGCACTGTGGGGCGACCGTGTGGGCAGCCATGAGCTTGCCGATCATCGTCCCGACGAGACCGTTGTCGATCTCCGTGCTCAGCTTGTCCTTCAGGGACTCGACGAGCTTCTCGAGCCGATCATTGCCGATGACCTTCGCGATCTTGTCGATTGCAGCTTGGACGAAACGCAGGGCGAGTCTCTTGAGCCGGCCCAGACCATCGAGGAGGACCTTTGGGCTGGGAAGGTGCGTCAGGATCACACCGAACGTATCGGCGGCCTTCCCTGCGACCTGTCCACCCACAGCACCCCAGCCGACTGTCTTGGCGAGATCTTTGATGGCCTCGTCACCTGTCGTGAGTATCGCGTCGACGTGCTTCTGGAAAGACGCAGTGAGCGCAGCAGGGTCGAGTCGGGGACCGGACGACGATGAAGTAGCCGTCTTTCCGCCAAGCTCAGGCCCCTTCGCGATGGCCTCCAGGTCGTCGAGCATCTGAGCCATGTCGGCACTGATGAACACCCGGTTGTCGGCGAGCTCGCGTCCGCTTCCGCTGGACTCGATCGCGGCCTCGAGGCCGATGATGCTCGACGCCATCACCATGTCGGTCTGGGCAGCTCCGACAAGAACAGATCGCTCGGCGAGGGAGTCCGTGTCGAGTGCCGAGACGAGCTCCTCGCTCTCGACCGCCGCTTGCTCGTACCTGACGAGATCGTCCTCCCGAATGTCGTCCGGACCGGATGCAGACTCAGACTCCGCCATGCGTTGCAACCGCGGCGGCGGTTCGATCGCCTCGCGCAAAGCTGCCGTGTACGTATTCACACTCATGAGATCCCCTCCTCCGCCGCACTGAAGGCATCAGTGAGGCGCGGGGGAGTGTACATGTAGCCGGATCACGTTGTGCCCTTGCGGGCGGCGGAAGCATCCGTAGACTTCACCCAAGTGGGCGACACAAGTCGCTGGGGAGGACAAGATGACTGACGGTCTCATGCCGGAGGAAGGGCGATCGGTCCTTGCGGCCGATGTGCTGCGCGACCAGTTCGGGAGCGCGCTCGCAGCCAAGGTGACACCTGATTGTGCTGTCGCCCTGACGTCATTTTCGGATGTCTTTGGAGGCGGGCCAGGGTGGATGAAGGTGATGCGGGAGGCGGCGTTGCCCGTCGTGCGACCGCGGCCGGTCATCGTCGAGGTCGACGGTGGTGGCGGGGCACGTCGTGAGGAGTTGCTGGCCATCGGTGGCGAACTGGCCGAGTCCGCTCAATGGGAGGCTGTGCGCGACGCAGTCGCCGAGGCCGGTCAGCGTGTTCCCGATCTCGGCCTGCGCGCTGACGCCCTCATTCGCCATGCACGGGTCGATGCGGTGCGACGGCACTTCTATGAAAGTGCAGGCGCGATCGCCGACGAGCTCGAGCGCACCGCAGGGACCATCCTCGGAGGTTCACCGCTCTCGGAGACGATGGGAACGGTCCCGTCGCCGACCACCCAGATGTGCTGGTTGAACGGAACGATCCGCACGGTGCCGGATCCGGCAGCGCTTGCTGTGATCGCCGAGGACGAGCGGGTGCGATCGATCGACGTGGGCCGCCGACTCCACCGTGAGGTGAACATGACGGGTTCGACGATCGGCGCCCCCGCGTACCGCGACGAGGAGAGCGTCGACGGCACCAACATCATCATCGCCGTCTTGGATGGGGAGGTGGCCGCCGCGCATCCTGACTTCGGGGGTCGGGTCTCCCATCGTCTCAACCACACTTTGGAGCCGTGGGGCAACCCGGACGGACATGGCACGGCGGTCGCCAGCATCGCAGCCGGATCGCACGGAGTCGCCCCGGGCGCCACGATCCTCAACTACAAGGTGCTTGCCACGGTCCAGGCGCTCAACGCCGACGACTTCGGCGGCTCGGTCGCTCTTCAGCGGGCTGTTGAGGATGGCGCGCACATCGCCAACTGCTCGTGGGGCGTGAGCGCCGCAGGCACCACGCTGTCCAGGGAGGCGGACGCCTGTGACACTGCGTGGCTCTTGGGGATGGTGGTGATCAAGAGCGCCGGCAACCGGGGTCCCACCTTGCAGACCCTGACGTCGCCGGCTGAGGCGGAGGGGGTGATCGTCGTCGGGGCGACGGACCGTCTCGGGACTGCGGTACAGGACTACAGCAGCCGTGGTCCTCTACCGTCCGGCGGGAAGCGTCCGCACCTCGTCGCACCCGGGGGTTCGCCTGACGACCAGATCACAGCGGCGCTGCCGGGAGGCGCCTACGGACCCGTCGGCTATGGGACCAGCTATGCGGCACCGCACGTCGCTGGTGCGGCTGCCCTTCTCCTGCAGGCGAACGGGTCGTTGACACCGGACGCTGTCCGCTCCGCTCTGATCAGGATGTCGACGCCGCTCGCAGGCGCAGATCCCGATTCTCAAGGGGCAGGGTTGCTCGAGCTCGCGTGACGTCGGCGGTCCCTCCGAGGCGCCGGCTCAGGCGCTCTCCGCTTGGATGAGCCGAGGACGATCGACCGAACGAACCCCCTCGACCGCCTCGAGGGCCGCGACGGCTGTCGCCGGAACCTCGACCTTGAGCGTGCGGTTGATCCAGGCCCGATCGAGGACACGCCCTCCGAGTCCCCGCAAGGCGTCCTCGAGCGGGATGGTGTCCTGCTCGAAGCGCTCGCGCAGCATGGTGACGGCGTCAGCTCGCGAAAGACCGGGCGGAGTTGGCGCGCCAGGTCCCAACGCCACGATGACATCGATTGCGCCGATGTCGGACTTGTTGGCTGCAGGCATGGTCCACCCCAGTGGGTCGTCACCTGCAGCCTACGGCGGCCCGTCTCCCTCGCGCTGCCCACCCGCAGATCCGACGGCCGACCGCTCACCGCGAGCACCGAACGTTCCCCCGGCCGCGGCGCCCGGGCCTCGGGACCGACGGTGGTGGCCCTCGACGACACCTGTCTGGGCGACGACCTCGGCGCCTTCGACGATGCCCTCCGGGCGGCAGCCGTGCCCGGTGTCGTGGTACTCGTCGACGAGGCCGATCAGCTGACGGCGACCGGGGAGGGTCGGGCACGGTGTGACGACGGGTTCGAGCCTGGGAGAACTGGCCGTCGTCTGGCGCGGGAGGGCATCGGTGACATCGACGGCCCCGACGCGAACGGAAGCCCTTGCGAGGCAAGGGTTTCCGGGTCTCGCTAGGTGGTACGCCCGCTGGGATTCGAACCCAGAACCTGCGGATCAAGAGCCCGCCGACAGGCGTGCCGTCCCGTCCCGATCTGTCCCCTGAGCCCGGGGATCACCTTGTGAATCGTGATCGCTGGGGAGGGTTGTCCGGCGCATCGCGGTCGACGGCGCCCGGCACCCCGTTGGTGCGAGACCGCGTCGCTATCGCCCCAGGTGCACCCCGAACTACTGCAGCGTGACGTGCGACAGGAACAACTGCACCTCCGAGGCCGGCCTGATGCGGAAACCGGAGTGGTTGTTGTCGGCCAGACCGTCGGCCAGGTGGCACGGTGCGCGCGAGCGTTCGTCGAGGTCGGAGTGACTCTTGCCACTGCAACCGGGCCTATGGTAAGACAGCGGGTGACAGGGGAGGGCGTGGGTGGCGATCTTCGATCAGGTCGAGGGCTCGATCGACGCCGACGTGAGTTGGGTCCGTGCAGTCGACCGCGCTCTCAGACATGCGGCTCCGCCCCAGATGACGCTGGAGATGGAGGTCTTCGCTCGCGACGTGGCTGCGGATCCTGGCATCATCCGGAGCCGGCGGACGCCACCCTTGGGCATCCATGCCGTAGCCTTGGTGCAGCGGGGCGATGGATGGGTTCCCGGGGTGCTGGTGATGACGGCGCTAGCGCCGGACGCGACTTTCGAGTCTCCGAGCCTCCTCGCTGACCAATCTCGATTCGCAGAAGTTCTCGCCGAGCTTGCCGTTCCGGCTGGGGCCGAAGCCGTGGTCGTAGGCATCCAATCGCCGAGTGATTCCTACGCGCAGGTCGTCTCGACCATGTACGGCACGGCTGGTGTGCCCGTTCGCTTGCCGGACGGGCGCAGCGGGATACTGACCGCCGGTCACGTCGCTGCGACGGTCGGTGCAACCGCACACGTCGGCCCCGTGAGCGGCGAGGTGGTCTACAGCAACCACCGCGGGCGCCATCCCTTTCCGACGATGTGTGCAGACGTAGCGGTCATCGCGCTCGATCCCGACTGGCGCCTGCAGATATCTCCCCCGGACCTGCACGGCACTGCTCAAGTTGGCCAACTCGACTTGGTCGGAGCGAAAGGCCTCTCCGGGGTTGGAACTCCCGCACGCCCCGTCCGTGCACTCGGGGAGAGCTTCGCCATCACCCAAGCAGAGGGCTGCTGGGGTGACTTCATCCTGACGGACGCCATTTCAGTGGAGGGCGATTCTGGTTCGGTCGCCCATGATCCGGTCGGCGCTGTGGTGGGCCAAGTGGTCGGGGGGCTGCAGCATGGCTACTCGATCATCCAACAGATCGATTATCTGCTCATCGACGCAGGAGTCGAACTCGACATCTGATCCAAAGGACCTGAATTGATGGAGACCCTAAGCACTGCAATCGGATGGACGGCGCTCGTTCTCGGGACACTCGCCATTCTGACGGGAATCGCCGTTGCCGTGATTCACAAGAGGGAGGAGAAGCCAGCAATCGCAGCCGTCCCCGGGAATCAAGGTGCCATCGGCGATACATTCAAGAACGGCGCTGAGTTGGCCAAGGCGTTGAAGGACCTTGACAGTAGTGGACGACTGCTCACGATCGGTCTCGTCCTCATCGGCATCGCCTCCGTCGTAGCGGGGCTCGACAACGTGGCCGATGCCATCGCTTCCACGGCCAAGTAGCTCACCCGCCCGAGGCGGCAGGTCTTCCCGTGGGCGAGACGTTTATCGCGCCTGCGGAGTTCTGGAAGCTCGTGGTCATGCACCGCGGCCGGCAGCGACGGCCTCTGCCACGCGCTCAGCCAGGGTGGGTTCATCGGGAGACTGCTCAGTGAGGTGCCGGATGGCTTCCAGCTCGTCGCCGACAAGGGCCTTCCAGGTGATGGCGAGGGATCGGGCGAAGGCAACCGGGCACGGGTTCGATCACTGCCTGGACGCAGACCCGCTCGCCGCCGAGACCGGCGACCAAGAGGCGATGGCGAGCGAGGAGCCGGTCTACCTCCCCATCGGACGGCTCGACGGCATCGTGCTCCGACGCGCTGGCCTGTCGACCTGCGTACGGGATCGTTGGCGGGAAGGAACGTGGTGCGCACTCGGGCTTCCAGATCGATCGTAGGTGCCGGCGTGGCTTGGACCCCGGTGGAGCAGCGAGGAACCCGAGGATCTCGCCCAGGTCGAGGCCGGGTCCGTCTCGATAGACCGGCTGATGCGGCTCAACCTCGACGGCCGGTCTGGCCAGGGCGTCCTCGAACTCTTGATGATGGGCGACCGTGGCCTCGACGTCGCCACGGCTCGCCCCGCCGTCGAAGGGTTCTCCGCTCCCTCTCCCGATGCCGGGTCTGCGACGGTTGCGGCAACTTGACCCGTGCGTCATCGCGTGAAGGTCTCGGTGCACGTCGAGGACGCCGCGGGCGGCGCTGTTCCGGCCTGGCCAACCACAGGGTCGTCGCCGCCGTTCCGCCTGGAAGCCGCCCGTCGATCGAGCACTATCGAGGTGCATCGCGGTCGCGTGGCTCAGCGTTGTGCTTGCGGCAGACGGGGGCGAACGCGCAGAAACCCCTGCTCAGCAGGGGTCTCTGCGGTGTTCAATGGTACGCCCCCTGGGATTCGAACCCAGAACCTGCGGATTAAGAGTCCGTTGCTCTGCCATTGAGCTAGAGGCGCGAGACGGG
>CAYQGF010000032.1:12403-17434 GCA_964416885.1 uncultured Iamiaceae bacterium | reverse complement strand
ACCGAGCGCCCCCGCCTGGCCGTCTTCCGCTCCAACAAGCACATCTCGGCCCAGGTCATCGACGACGCCACCGGCCGCACCCTGGCCTCGGCCTCCTCGCTCGAGGCCGACCTCCGCAGCCGCGGCGGCAACGTCGAGGGCGCCAAGAAGGTCGGCGAGCTGGTCGCCTCCCGGGCCAAGGACGCCGGCGTCACCCAGGTCGTGTTCGACCGGGGCGGCTACCGGTTCCACGGCCGGGTCGCCTCGCTGGCCGATGCCGCCCGCACCTCCGGACTGGAGTTCTGATGCCCCCCACCACCTCCGACGCCCAGCTCCGCGAGTCGCGCGTCATCGACATCAACCGGGTGGCCAAGGTCGTCAAGGGCGGCCGTCGGTTCTCCTTCACCGCCCTGGTGGTGATCGGCGACGGCGCCGGCCGGGTCGGCCTCGGCTACGGGAAGGCAAAGGAGGTGCCCCTCGCCATCCAGAAGGGCACCGAGGAGGCCAAGAAGAACATGTTCTCGGTCCCCCTCGCCGGCTCCACCGTCACCCACCCGATCATCGGCAAGCAGGGCGCCGCCCGCGTCATGCTCAAGCCGGCCGCCCCCGGTACCGGCGTGATCGCCGGTGGCGCCGCCCGTGCCATCCTCGAGGAGGCCGGCATCCACGACGTGCTCTGCAAGAGCCTCGGGTCGGCCAACCACATCAACGTGGCCCGGGCCACCATCAACGGCCTCAAGAGCCTCAAGCGGCCCGACGAGGTCGCCCGCCTCCGGGGCCTGTCGGCCGAGGAGTTCGTGCCCAAGGGCATGCTCGAGGCCTACAAGGAGTCCGAGCGCGGCCCCCACGTCCCGGACGAGGTGGCGTGATGGCGCTCAAGGTCACCCAGACCCGGTCCGCCATCGGCACCAAGCCCAAGCAGCGCGGCACCCTGCGCGCCCTCGGCCTCGGCCGCATCGGCAAGACCAACGTCCTGCCCGACCGGCCCGAGATCCGGGGGATGCTCCACAAGGTCCCCCACCTGGTCACCGTCGAGGAGACCGACTGATGAAGATCCACGACCTCACCCCGCCCCCGGGGTCGAACCGCCGCAAGAAGCGGGTCGCCCGGGGCATCGGCGGCAAGGGCGGCAAGACCGCCGGCCGCGGCACCAAGGGCCAGAAGGCGCGCGACACCGTGCCCACCGGCTTCGAGGGCGGTCAGATGCCGCTCCACATGCGGGTCCCGAAGCTCAAGGGCTTCAAGAACCCGTTCCGGGTCGAGTACCAGGCCGTCAACCTCGACACCCTCGCCGAGCTCGGCGACGACGAGGTCACCCCCGAGTCCCTCCACGCCAAGGGCATCACCCACAAGGGTGCGCTCGTGAAGGTCCTCGGCCGGGGCGAGATCGGTCGGGCCGTCAACGTCTCGGCCCACGCCTTCTCGAAGTCGGCCGAGGCCGCCATCACGGGTGCAGGGGGTAGCGTCACCGTCCTGCCCGCCCCGTGGGGCGACCGACGCCCGCCGGCCAAGGGCAACCACCTCACCAACCGCTGACCCTCGCGGGGCCCGTGCCCCGCTCCCCAGCTCCGCGACACCCGAGAGGAAGCGCCCGTGCTGTCGAGCATGAAGAACATGTTCAAGGTGGAGGATCTCCGCAACAAGATCGCCTTCACCGTGTTCATGATCCTGCTGTACCGGCTCGGGTCGCACGTCCCGGTCCCCGGCATCGACGTCTCGACGCTCGATACCTTGAAGGAGAGCGCCAGCCAGTCCGGCGCCCTGGAGTTCCTCCAGCTCTTCTCGGGCGGGGCGATCACCCAGTTCGCGGTGTTCGCCCTGGGCGTGATGCCCTACATCACCAGCTCGATCATCATGCAGATCCTGGCGGTGGTGATCCCGAAGCTGGAGCAGTGGCAGCAGCAGGGCGCGGTCGGCCAGCGGAAGATCACGCAGTGGACCCGGTACCTCACCGTGGCCATCGCCATCATGCAGTCGACGGGCCTCACGTTCCTGTTCAAGAACGGTGGCCAGGGCTTCGCCGGTGGCAACCCGCTGGGCGACGTCGACCTGTTCGGCGGCAACTACAACTGGAGCCGGGTGCTGATCGTCGTGATCAGCCTCACCGCCGGCACCGCCCTCATCATGTGGATGGGCGAGCTCATCAGCCAGCGGGGCATCGGCAACGGCATGTCGCTGCTGATCTTCGCCTCGGTGGTCAGCCGGCTGCCGGCCAACTTCAGCGCCGTCCGGGCCGAGTCCGGCACCATCGCCATGATCCTGGTCGGGCTGATGTTCACCGCGGTGCTGGTGGCGATCGTGTTCGTGGAACAGGGCCAGCGTCGCATCCCCGTCCAGTTCGCCAAGCGGCAGGTCGGCCGGCGCCAGTACGGCGGCCAGAACACCTACATCCCGCTGAAGGTCAACGCCTCGGGCGTGATCCCGATCATCTTCGCCAACTCGATGCTGTACCTGCCGGTGATGATCGGCACCGTCCTGCCGGCCAAGGCGCCCCGGGCCGACGGCACCGGTGGCAACTGGGCCTACAGCGTCCAGCAGTTCATCGACGACCACTTCCGACAGGGCACGAGCGCCCTCTACCTCGGGGTCTACGGCCTGCTGATCGTGGGCTTCGCCTACTTCTACGCCGCCATCCAGTTCGACCCGCACAAGCAGGCCGACCAGATCCGCAAGCAGGGTGGCTTCATCCCCGGCATCCGCCCCGGCCCCCAGACCGAGCGGTACCTGAGCCGGATCCTCAACCGCATCACCCTGCCCGGCGCCCTGTTCATCTGCTTCGTGGCCCTGGTGCCGGCCTTCATCCTCGGTCGCACGCTGTCGGGCAACGCCAGCCTCCAGCTGGGCTTCTTCGGCACCTCGATCCTCATCGCCGTGGGCGTCGCCCTCGAGACGATGAAGCAGATCGACTCGCAGCTGATGATGCGCAACTACGAGGGCTTCCTGAAGTCGTGAGCGAGACGACGCACCCGGGCGTCCGGATGTTGATCCTCGGCCGCCAGGGCGCGGGCAAGGGCACGCAGGCCGGCCGGTTGAGCGAGCTCTGCGAGGTGCCGCACATCTCCACCGGGGACATGCTGCGGGCCGCGGTGCGGGAGGGCACGCCCCTCGGTCGCCGGGCCAAGGAGATCATGGACGCCGGCGACCTGGTGCCCGACGACGTCATGGTCGGCATCGTCGACGACCGGTTGCGCGAGCCCGACGCCAAGCGGGGCTGGATCCTCGACGGCTTCCCGCGCACCGTGGGCCAGGCCGAGGCCCTGGCCGACATCACCGCCGACGCCCCGCTGCACGTCGTGGTCGACCTGGTCGTGCCGAACGAGGTCGTCGTCGAGCGCATCTCGTCCCGGCGGACCTGCCCGACCTGCGGCACCGTCTACCGGGTCGACGACCCGGCGATCGCGGCGGGCACCTGCCCCAAGGACGGTGACCGGCCGGCCCAGCGCGACGACGACACCCCCGAGTCGGTCACCCGCCGGCTCGAGCTCTACGAGCGGGAGACCGCTCCGCTGGTCGACCACTACCGGGCCCTCGGCCTGCTGGAGGACGTCGACGGCCTCGGCACCACCGACGAGGTGTTCGCGCGGGTCCTCGCCGTCGTCGACGCCCGCGTCCGCCCCGCCTGAGGGGCCGACCCCCATGCCCCCTCGAACTTTGAGCGCAAAAGACCGCCCTGCGGAACAGATCACTCAAAGTTCGCACGAATCGGGAGCCTGACGGTGCTGTTCGGCGGGATCACCCGACGGTCGAGCGCCGACATCGCCGCCATGCGGAAGGCCGGGCGGGTCGTGGCCGAGATGCACGAGCGCACGCGTGCGGCCCTGCGGCCCGGCGTCACCACCGGCGACCTCGACCGGATCGGGCGTGAGGTGCTGGCGGCCCGGGGGGCGACCTCGAACTTCCTCGGCGTCGGCGGCACCTACCCGGCGGTGATCTGCGCCTCGCCCAACGAGGTCGTCGTCCACGGGATCCCCGGCGACCGGGTGCTGGAGGAGGGCGACATCATCGCCATCGACTGCGGCGCGGTGGTCGACGGCTGGCACGGCGACGCCGCCTACACCGCCGGCATCGGGACGATCAGCGTCGAGGCCCAGCGGCTGATCGAGGTCACCGACGCCGCCCTGACCGCCGGCATCGAGCAGATGGTCGCCGGCCGCACCCTCGGCGACCTGGGCGCGGCCGTCCAGCGGGCGGTCGAGGACGCCGGCTACCACGTGGTCGACGGCTACACCGGCCACGGCATCGGCCGGGCCATGCACGAGGGCCCGAGCGTCCACAACGTCGGCACCCCCGGGAAGGGCCCCAAGCTCCGGGTCGGCAACGTCCTGGCCATCGAGCCCATGGTCGCCATCGGCACCCCCGACACGGCCACGCTCGTCGACGACTGGACCGTCGTGACCCTCGACGGCACCTGGTCCGCCCACGCCGAGCACACCGTCGCCGTCACCGACGACGGCCCCGAGATCCTCACTCTCCCCTGACCGCGCACGTGGTGTCTGACACCAAGTGCGCGTGGTCTCGCGATGGTGTCTGACACCACGTGCGCGTCGGGGTGGTCCTGACGGGCTGGGGCGGGGGAGGGGGCGGCGGTAGTGTCGCCCCGATGTCCGGGACAGGCGAGGAGCAGCGGGGCTTCGGCCCCGACGAGGTGACGACGATCCTGGTCACGGGGGGCGCCGGCTTCGTGGGCACCCACCTGATCCGCCGGCTGCTGGCCCACTACCCGGCGGCCGAGGTCATCAGCGTCGACAACTACTACACCGGCCTGACGTCCAACCACGTCGACCACCCGCGGGCCCGCTACCTGGCCGCGAGCACCGTCGACCTCAACCAACTGTGGACCCGGCGGCACCTCGCGGACCCGCAGATCACCTTCCACCTCGGCGAGTACTCCCGCATCGTCCAGTCCTTCGCCGACTTCGACGACGTCTGGGAGTTCAACATCCGGGGGACCAAGGAGGTCGTGAGCTTCTGCCACGACCGGGGCAGCCGCCTCGTCTACGCCGGGTCGAGCTCCAAGTTCGCCTCCGAGGGGGCCGAGCACCTCAGCCCGTA
>CAYQGF010000032.1:4372-12303 GCA_964416885.1 uncultured Iamiaceae bacterium | reverse complement strand
GAGCGGGGCCGGGCCGACGCCAGCAAGGCCCGGGCCCTCGGGTGGGAGCCCCGCCACACCCTCCAGGAGTACGTGGCCGAGGTCCGGGCCCACATCGAGGCATCACGAGGCTGACACCTCCCGGCCACTCCGAGGCCATCGGGATGTGGGGCCGTCGCGTAGGGTGCGCGCCATGGCCAGCGTGACCTTCGACGGGGTGACCAAGCGGTTCGGGGACGTCACCGCCGTCCACCAGCTCGATCTGGCGGTCGAGGACGGGGAGTTCATGGTGCTGCTCGGCCCCTCGGGCTGCGGCAAGAGCACCGCCCTGCGGATGATCGCCGGCCTGGAGGAGATCAGCGACGGCTCGCTGTCGATCGACGCCCGGGTCGTCAACGACGTCGTGCCCTCGAAGCGGGACGTGGCGATGGTGTTCCAGAGCTACGCGCTGTACCCGCACATGACGGTGCGGAAGAACATCGAGTCGCCGCTGGTCACCAAGCCCACCCGGGTCGACGGCGCCGGTGGGGCCGAGGAGCTCCGCAAGCTCACCGGCGCCGAGCGGGCCGAGCGGGTGGCCGAGGCGGCCCGGATGCTCGACCTCGAGCAGTACCTCGACCGCAAGCCCGGCGCTCTGTCGGGTGGTCAGCGCCAGCGGGTCGCCCTGGCCCGCGCCGTCGTGTCCCGACCGGCGGTGTTCCTGATGGACGAACCGCTGTCGAACCTCGACGCCAAGCTGCGGGCCCAGACCCGGGCCGAGCTGGTCGAGCTCCACCGGCGCCTTGGCACCACCTTCGTCTACGTCACCCACGACCAGGTCGAGGCCATGACGATGGCCGACCGGGTCGCCATCATGAGCGACGGCCGGCTCCAGCAGGTCGGGACGCCCCGCGAGGTGTACGAGGCGCCCGCCAACCTCTTCGTCGCCGGGTTCGTCGGCACCCCGGCGCTCAACACCGCGTCGGCCCCGGTGGCCAACGGCGCCGTCGTCCTCGGCTCGGGCCGCATCCCGGTGGCCGCCGCCGGCTCTCGCACCGAGGTCACCGTCGGGCTCCGGCCCGACGACCTCCGGGTCAGCCCCGACGGCCAGGTCGCGGCGACCGTCACCCAGGTCGAGTGGCTCGGTCACGAGGCCCTGATCCGACTTCGCATCGACGGCGTCGACGCCGACGGGGGCTGGATCGCCCGGGTCGGCTCCGACACCGCGATCCCCGAGCCCGGCGACGCCATCCGCCTCGCCGTCGACGAGACGAGCGTCCACCTCTTCGACTCCGCCACCGGCGATCGCATCGCCACCGGGTCCGACGCCTCACCGGGCGGGGCCGACCCCGGCCCCGCTGTCGCCGGCCCCGGCGCCGCGGGCCTGCTCGACAAGCAGCCGGGCTGACATGGGACGGCTCAAGGAGGCACTGGGCCGGGCCACGGCCGAAGAGGCCCGGGTCACCGACACCGGTCGGGCCAAGGAGAGCCTGATCGCCCTGGCGTTCCTCGCCCCGTCGATCATCGTCTTCGTCGCGTTCTTCTTCTACCCCTTCGAGCAGCTGGTGCTCCGCGGCCTGTACCGCAACAACTCGGCGGGCACGAACCTCCGCTACGTCGGCTGGTCCCAGTACGGCGACGTGCTCGGCTCCGACGCCTTCCTCCGGGCCCTCTGGCACAGCGTCCTCTACGTGATCTACACGGTGCCGGCCGGCCTGATCCTCGGGACCCTCCTCGCCGTGGCGGCCGACCGGAAGCTCAAGGGCTCGAAGATCTACCAGGCGATCTTCTCCTCGACGATCGCCACGTCGGCCGCGGTGGCGTCGGTCGTGTTCTTCGTCCTGCTCAACCCCCAGATCGGTGTGGTCGAGGGGGGGCTCCCGCCCTACGAGCTCCACCGGCCGCTGCTCGACAACCCGACCGGCGTCCTCGACTTCGGGCTCTTCCACCTGAGCACCCCCTCGGTCGGCGCCCTGTACGGCGTGTCGCTCTCGTCGGTGTGGCAGAACCTGGGCCTGTCGTTCGTCATCGTGCTGGCCGGGCTCCAGGCCATCCCCGAGGAGGTCCACGAGGCGGCCTCGCTCGACGGCTACGGCCCGGTCCGCCGCTTCTTCCGGATCACCCTGCCGTTGCTGTCGCCGGTGCTGATGTTCCTCGTCGTGGTGCTCGTGGTGTTCGCCCTCCAGGCCTTCGCCCCGATCGAGTTCCTCACCGAGGGCGGGCCCGCGGGCTCGACCCGCACGCTCGTCTTCGAGATCTTCCAACGCCAGACGCCCAACAAGCTCCACGAAGGGGCGGTGATGTCGGTCGGCTTGTTCGGGGTGACCTTCGTCGTCACCCTGCTCCAGTTCGCGCTGCTCGAGAAGCGGGTCCACTATGGGAGCTGACACCCGGCACCCCGCGTGGATGACCTCCGGGTGGTTCTCGGCCCTGGTGATGGTCGTGAGCGTCCCGCTGGCGCTGGCCCTGTACGGCGCCCTGATCCAGGTCGCCGCCGACCTCGGCGACCCCGCCGCCTGGCTGGTGCTGGCGGTCGTCGTCGGGCTCACCGTCGCCTTCTTCTCGTTCCAGCCCCGCGAGAACCGCTGGTACCTGGCCCTGACCGCCCTGGCCGTCGTCGTCCTGCTGCCGATCTACTTCCTGGTCGTGCGGGCCATCTCGGACCCGACGCAGTCGTTCACCAGCTCGGTGCTGACCCCCGTCGGCGTGCGCTTCGACGGCTTCGGCAAGGCGTGGAGCCGCGGTGACCTCGACGCCGCCATGGTCCGCACGCTGATCGTCACGGTGCTGATCACCGGGCTCCAGGTCGCCACGTCGGTCCTGGCCGCCTACGCCTTCGCCTTCCTCCAGTTCCCCCTGAAGAAGGTGGTCTTCGCCTTCTTCATGGCGACGCTGCTGCTGCCGTTGGAGGTGACCCTCCTGCCCAACCTCCAGACGATGCGCGACCTGGGGTGGTTCAACAGCTACCAGGGGCTGGTGGTGCCGTTCGCAGCGGCGGCCTTCGGCACCTTCCTGATCCGCCAGGGCTTCCTGGGCATCCCGGCCGAGATCCGCGACGCGGCCCGGCTCGAGGGCTGGGGGCACATGGCGTTCATGTGGCGCTTCGCCGTCCCCCTGACCCGCCCGGTGATCGCCAGCTTCACGGTCATCTCCTTCCTCGGCGCCTTCAACCAGTACCTGTGGCCGCGGGCGGTCATCACCGACACCGAGCGGTGGGCCACCATCCAGCTCGCCCTCCGGGGCCTCACCACCTCGGTCGAGGAGTCGAACATCCCGGTGGCCGGCGCCATCATCGCTGCCGTCCCCATCGTCATCCTGCTCGCCCTGTTCCAGCGCCAGATCGTCAGCGGGCTCACCGCCGGCGCCGTCAAGGGCTGAGACCGGAGGACCCATGGCCCGCACCTCGCGCACCGCTCGTTCCCGCCATCTGGTGGCCGGCCTGATGGCGGCGCTGCTCGTCGTGGCGAGCGCCGGTTGCATCCGTCAGGAGGGCAACACCGCCGGCAAGACGCGGCGGCCCACCGGACCGGTCGTCGAGGACAACCTGCCCGACTGCCCGGTCGACGCCCTCGACCAGGCCGACGGGACGGTCGAGGTCGAGGTGTGGCACGCCGCCGTCGGCGAGGCCGCCCTCTTCATGGAGTCCCTGGTCGAGGGGTACAACGCCAGCCAGGACCGGGTGAAGGTCGTGCTGCGCTCGCAGGGCACCTCCTACGACCAGGTGCTCGACAAGTACGTCGCCGGCATCCCGAGCGGGCAGGTCCCCGACATGGCCTTCCTCGCCGACGTCAGCCTGCGCCAGCTCGTCGACACCGGCACGATCCTGCCGGCGGAGGCGTGCGAGCGGGCCGACTCGTTCACCACCGGCCAGCTCCCGGTGGTCCGCAACTACTACACCGCCGACGGCATCTACTGGCCCGGCTACCCCAACGTCTCGGGGCCGGTGCTCTACTACAACGCCGCCATGTTCCGGGACGCCGGGCTCGACCCCGACGTGGCCCCCACGACGCTGGCCGAGCTGCGCACCGTCGCCGAGCAGCTCCAGGCCTCGGGCGTGGTCGGCACCCCGTTGGCGCTCAAGCTCGACGAGTGGTTCGTCGAGTGCTGGCTGATCGGGGCCGGCGGGTCGGTGGTCAACGAGGGCAACGGCCGGGACGGGCTGGCCACCGAGGCGACCTTCGACAACGAGGTCACCCACGAGCTGTACGACTGGATCGCCGGGATGGTCGCCGACGGCCTGCTCGTCGGCTTCTCCGACACCGATGCCCAGATCAACCACTACCTGGCCCTCGCCCAGAAGAACGCGGCGATGGGGCCGGAGACGTCGACCGCCGCCACCACGATCAAGGCCGTGCTCGGCGGGGCCACCTACGAGGAGGGGGCCGGCCTCGCCCCCGATGGCGTCGTCACCGACGGCCTCGAGGTCCGCGCCGCTCCGTTCCCCGGCATCGAGGCCCCGGCCCAGGTGCGGGTGTCCGGCGGCGCCTTCTACATGTCGAACGTCGGCTCCGAGGCCGAGCAGGCCGCCTCCTGGGACTTCATGAAGTACATGTGGGGCGTCGACGCCCAGGTGGGCTGGCACCTCCAGGGCTCCTACCTGCCCACCACGCAGGCGGCCGCCGCCAACCCGCAGGTCACCGCGTACTGGCAGGACGACCTGGCCGGCCAGATGCTGAAGGTGGCCTACGACCAACTGCTCCAGGTCGACCCTCAGCGGCCCGGCCCCCAGATCGGCCCGTACCCCGACTACCAGACGGCGATCCAGCAGTCGCTCGAACGGCTCGTGTTCAACAACGAGTCGGTCGACACCGTGATCGCCGCCGCCCAGGGCGACATCCAGCGCGCCCTCGACGCCTACAACGAGGACAACGGCGGCGGCTGAGCCGCCCCGCAACCCCCCCCGGAGACCCAGCATGACCTCACGTCCCCACCGTCCGGCCCGACGCCTGCGGGCGCTCGTCGCCGTCATGGCCATCGGCATCGCCGCTTGCGGTGGCAGCGACGGCGGAGGGAGCGGAGGGGGCGGAAGGGGCGACGACGCCGCGGTCGACGACACCGCGGTCGACGACACCGCGGTCGACGACACCGAGGCCCCGGTCGCCGTCGCCTGTCCCGTCGACGCCCTCGACGAGGCCGACGGACCGGTCGAGATCGAGGTGTGGCAGGCCTTCTCGGCCGAGACCAAGAACACCTTCGACGCCATGGTCGAGGACTTCAACTCCAGCCAGGACCGGGTGCGCATCGTCAACCAGTCGCAGGGCACCTCCTACGACGAGGTGTTGCGGAAGTACGTCGCCGGCATCCCGTCGGGCGACCTGCCGGGCATCGCCTACCTGGAGGACGTGAGCCTCCAGGAGGTCGTCGACAGCGACACCCTGCTGCCGGCGGAGGCGTGCGAGCGGGCCGACTCGTTCTCCACCGGCCAGCTGCCGGTGGTGCGGGACTACTACACCGTCGACGGCACCTACTGGCCCGGCTACGTCAACGTGTCGACGCCGGTCCTCTACTACAACGGCACCCAGTTCCGGCTCGCCGGCCTCGACCCGGCCGCCCCGCCGGGCACCCTCGACGAGCTGCGGGACATGGCCGTGGACCTGAAGGAGTCAGGGGTCGAGGCCCCGCTGGCGCTCCTGCTCAACCGGTGGTTCGTCGAGTCGTGGATCACCGGCGCCGGCGAGACCGTCGTCAACAACGACAACGGCCGGTCCGCGCCCGCCACCGAGTCGACCTTCGACAACCCGGTCACCCACGAGATCTACGAGTGGATCGCCGACATGACCGAGCAGGGCCTGCTCACCGGGATCTCCGCCACCGCCGGCCAGATCAACCAGTACCTGGCGGTCGCCCAGCAGACCTCGAGCATGGTGATCGAGACCTCGACCGCGGCCACGGCGATCAAGGCGGTGCTCGGCGGGACCACCTACGAGGACGCGCCAGCGGTCGCCATCGAGGACCTCGACCCCAGCACCATCGACGTGCGGTCGGGCCCCTTCCCCGGGGTCGAGCAGCCCTCGCAGATCCGCGTGTCGGGCGGCATGTTCGTGATGACCAACACCGGGACGCCCGAGGAGCAGGCCGCGGCCTGGGAGTTCATGAAGTGGATGTGGGAGGTGCCCCAGCAGGTCAAGTGGCACCTCCAGGGCTCGTACCTGCCGACCACGCAGGTCGTCGCCAACGACCCGGCCGTGCAGGAGTACTGGGAGACCGACCTGGCCGGGAAGATGCTCAAGGTCAGCTACGACCAGCTGGTCGCGGTCGACTCCAACAACGTGGCCCCGCTCATCGGCCCGTACACGGACTACACCGAGGCCATCAAGACCTCGCTCGACCGCCTGGTGCTCGAGGGGGCCTCGGTCGACGAGGTGATCGCCCAGGCCGACGCCGAGATCCAGGCCGCCCTCGACGAGTACATCGAGGCCAACGCCAACTGACCCCTGCCCCCCGGTACCTCGGCTCGCGGGCCCGAGGCTCGGGGCTGCCGGCCCCGGTCCGTGGGTTCCGCGGGCGCGCCGCTTGAGCCGCGACCCCCGTTCTGAGGCGCGAGACGGGCGGCCATTCTGGGTCCCCCATGCCTCAGAATGGTTGGCGTGGGCAAACCCTAGGGCGGACGGCTCTGGCCTCTCGTGGGGCGGGCGAGGTGGCGCTCCCCACGTTTGACCTTGCTGACGAAGGGCGGGTTGACGTCGGGCCGCCGGACCAGCGCCCCCTGGCTCAACCCCGCGGCCGTCCGGTGCTCGCGAAGGCGACGACCGAACCAACTGTGGTCTGCACTGCCGATCGACTTGCGCACGGCCTATGCAAACGGCCGCCACTAACATCGCCTCGCTACGACGGGCGAGGGGGAGACCCTGATGATCAACGAGGTACGGGTCAGCGTCATCCGCTGGTGTGTCATGGCGGTAGCTCTGGCTGCATTTGCCTCGGCCATCGCAGTGGCCGCAGCGCCGGAGCGACCAGCGGCGGCTGCACCAGCGTCCAGCCCGGAGCTTGTGCCTTTCATCGGGTCTCGGGCTATCTCGGCCACTTGGGGCGCGCCGTCAGGCGGCTATCACGCGCAACCAGCGATTGATGTGTCGATGCCGACCGGCACCCCTGTCTACGCCGCGGGCGCAGGAGAGGTGACCGAGACGACCGTCGACCGGCGGCACTGCGATCCGCGTAACTACGACGACTACGTGGACGGGTGTATCAAGGCGGGTTTCAGCAATAGTGGCGTCCGGGTTCGGATCACGCACCCCGATGGCCGTGTCAGCCTGTACCTGCACCTCGATGGCATCGCCGCTGGCATCACCACTGGAACTCAGGTGCAGGCGGGCCAACAGATCGGGACATCTGGGAACACGGGAATCTCCGAGGGGCCACATCTTCACTACGCTGAGTTCGCTGGTGGTGTCGCAGTAGATCCTGGTCCGTGGTTGGCTTGCCATGGCAGCAGCAAGGTCGTCTATGACGCCCTCCAGAACCGCAAGGGTCAAGCCATCAGAAACGACGGCTTCGCCTGCAACGCAGTGATCGATACGGACGGCGACGGCGTTCCAGACCCATCCGACAGTTGCCCGAGGTACAGGGGTCGTCACGATCCGCACGGATGCCCCGAGGACGTGTCTTCGCTGCAGGGTGACTTCAATGGCGACGGCTTCTCGGACGTTATCGGCATCTACGAGTACCCTGGAAGCAACCCATCGATGAGACTGTGGCTCTTCCCTGGTCGAGCGGGTGGGGGTGTGGCAGGTCCATCTGCTTTCTGGCAGACCGATGGGTCGTGGGACGGTACGCGCGCTCGGTTTGTTGCGGGTGATTTCAATGGTGATGGCATTTCTGACCTTGTTGGGGTCTATGAGTATCCGGGCAGCAATCCGGCGATGCGGATGTGGTTGTTCCCTGGGCGGAGGTCTGGGGCTGCTGTGGCTCCGACGAGTTTCTGGCAGACCGATGGGTCGTGGGACGGTACGCGCGCTCGGTTTGTTGCGGGT
>CAYQGF010000032.1:0-4272 GCA_964416885.1 uncultured Iamiaceae bacterium | reverse complement strand
CTGGGGCTGCTGTGGCTCCGACGAGTTTCTGGCAGACCGATGGGTCGTGGGACGGCACGCGTGCTCGGTTTATTACTGGGGATCCAGATGGCGACGGCTTCTCCGACCTCATAGGGATCTACGAGTACCCAGGCAGCAACCCGGCGATGAAGCTGTGGGTGTTTCGTGGGCGCGCTGGCGGCGCGGCGTCAGGGCCGACACTGTTCTGGCAGACGGATGGGAGTTGGAACGGGACGCGTGTCCGGTTCCTGGGCGGCGGCGTAACCGGGGCTCGTGACTTTCGCCCATTCCCTTCGTGGAATACGTTCGTCACACGCCAGTACCGGGACTTTGCGGGGCGGGCCGCAACGGCGGCGGAGGTGTCGGCTGGTGCGGCGGACTTGGCGGCGGGGCGGGTGACGCCGGCGGCGTTCGTGTCGTCGTTGATGGGGCGGGCGTCGTTCTACGCGCCGATGGCGCCGGTGGCTCGGTTGTATGCGGCGTACTTCCTGCGCCGGCCCGACTACGCCGGCCTGACCTACTGGGCCAACCAACGCCGGTCGGGTCGGACGCTGAACTCGGTGTCGCAGTTCTTCGCCGGCTCGCAGGAGTTCCGGACCTTGTACGGGTCATTGAGCAACCGGCAGTTTGTCGAGCGGGTGTACCAGAACGTGCTGGGCCGGGCGGGGGAGCGGTCGGGGGTCGACTACTGGACCTCGGAGCTCGACTCTCGTCGCCGGAACCGGGGCACCGTGATGACGGGCTTCTCGGAGTCGCCCGAGTACAGGACTCGCACCAACGCCGAGGTCCAGGTCGCCTTGGTTTACGCCGGCATGCTCGGCCGGGTGCCCACCGCGGCCGAGCTGGCTGCCGACAAGGCCAAGCCCCTCGCCGCCGTCATCGACACCATCCGCCTCAGCACCGCCTACGCCACCCGCGTCCGCTGACCCGACAGCCAGCCGCCGGACAGCATGCGAACACCGACCTTGTGTGCCTGGAGCGGGCACGGATAACTCGATCATGAGTCGGGATCACGAGGTTCGGGCGCGTTAGGTCTGGTGCGGTGTCGCAAGGTGTCGGACACCTCTGCGACGGTCAGCCCGCCGAAGGGCATCCGCTAACGCTCCAGGCACCTTCCGCCGATCCATCCCCCGGTCCTACCTTGAAATTTCAACGGCACATGTTCAGATTTCGAGGAACGTGCATCATCGGGGGGTGCGGGTCAGCCGCGTGGGGTACGGACCGTGGCGGACGTTCCCGGCACGCGGCGGAGGCGATCGTCGAGCGTGACCAGAGGGGCGTCGAGGGCTTCGGCCAGGGCGAGGTAGGTGCCGTCGTCGATGGTGGTGGTGGTGCGCAGCTCCCAGGCGCGCTCGGCGACCACCTCGTGCGGGTGGAGGTCGATGGGCAGGGCGAGCAGGTCGCGGTGGGCCAGCGTCGCCTGGGTCCGGTCGAGACGTTTGCGGCCTCGACCGGCGCATGAGCGGGCGCGGCCAAGGACCCCTCCTGCGATCTGGTCGAGAGCCCACGTCTCGTCGCTCCTCGTCAGTGCCGCGACCAGGGTCGACGCGTGGATGACGATCACCGGTCTCGGTCGGCGCGCGCCGGCTCCACGATCTCATCGGTCGTGAGGTGGGTGCCGCTGGTGTGCCCCCGAAGTATCTGGCTGCCGCGGGCGCCAGCAGGGTCATACTGGCGAAGTATGACCATGCGAGTCGGGCCGAAGGGCCAGATCGTCATCCCGAAGGCGATTCGCGAGCACGCGTCCATCCAGCCTGGCGACGAGGTCGAGGTCGCCCTGCGCGACGACGAGATCGTGGTGACGGCGCGCCGCTCTCCACGTCACCTCGGTGGCCGTTTCGCGCGGTCGGGCATGGCGGCGCGGTTGCTGGAGGACCGCCGCGACGAGCCGCGATGAGCGTCTGCCTCGACTCGTGGGCCGTGCTGTCCTGGCTCGATGGGGAAGAGCCGAGCCTCGCTCGGGTCGACGCGCTGATAGCGACTCGGCCGGTCATCAGCTGGGTCAACCTCGTCGAGGTGTACGACCGCGTCGAACGAGACCATGGCCGGGCGGCCGCTGACGAGGTCCTCTCCGAACTGCGGGCCGTCCTCACCCCCGACCTGCCGGGGACGGCCCGCATGGTCGAGGCGGCTCGTCTCAAGGCGCGGGCGGCCATGGCGCTCGGCGACTGCTTCGCGGTTGCCACCGCCGCCGCCCGAGACCTCGTCCTCCTGACCGGCGATCCTGAGGTCATCGATCTTGCCGATCGCCCCTGCGCCGTCGAGGACCTGCGCCCGGCCGGATCGGTCCGCTGGTGGTCGCGGTCGCCCCGGGCCACGTGGCTTCACCGCCTTCGACGTGATCTGGCGAGGGGTGCGCGCCCTGGTGGCGATGGCGTGGCAGACTGCGCGGACCGACCCGGTCCGGCCCCGCTGGTCCCGGGTCCTGCCCTCGTGGCCCGGCGCGGGTTGGAACCGCCGGTGAGGCGCGTCTAGCATCGTCAGCCGGCCCACGCGGCCCTCGCGCCTCCCGGCGCGCCGGGTCCGATGGAGGCCGGAGTCCGCCGCTGGCCAGGAGTGGAACGCTGCCGAAGCCCAAAGACGACGCCATCGTGCTCGAGGGAACCGTCCTCGAGTCCCTGCCGAACGCCATGTTCAAGGTGGAGTTCGAGAACGGCCACACCGTGCTCGCCCACATCTCGGGGAAGATGCGCATGCACTACATCCGGATCCTCCCGGGTGACCGCGTCCAGGTCGAGCTCACCCCCTACGACCTCTCCCGCGGTCGCATCACCTACCGCTTCAAGTAGCCCCCCCTCCCCGCCGTCCCACCGCCGAGCCCGTCTCGGCGCCACCCGAAAGCCGCCCCATGAAGGTCCGCCCCAGCGTCAAGCCGATGTGCGAGAAGTGCAAGATCATCCGTCGGCACGGCCGCGTCCAGGTGATCTGCAGCAACCCCCGCCACAAGCAACGGCAGGGCTGATCCGATGACAGGAGTTCACTGATGGCCCGCATCGCCGGCGTCGACATCCCTCGCGAGAAGCGACTCGTCATCTCGCTCACCTACGTCTTCGGCGTGGGTGCCACCACCGCCGCCCAGATCTGCGAGGCCACCGGCGTCTCGCCCGATACCCGGGTGCGCGACCTCACCGACACCGAGGTCAACAAGATCCGGGCCTGGATCGACCAGAACCTCAAGGTCGAGGGTGACCTCAAGCGTGAGGTCCAGCAGGACATCAAGCGGAAGATGGAGATCGGCTGCTACCAGGGCCTCCGTCACCGCAAGGGCCTGCCCGTCCACGGGCAGCGGACCCAGACCAACGCCCGAACCCGGAAGGGCCCGAAGAAGACCGTGGCCGGCAAGAAGAAGGTGCGCAAGTAATGGCCAAGCCGAAGCCGGGAGGCCGCCGCCCCCGCAAGCGGGAGCGCAAGAACGTCACCCATGCGGTGGCGCACATCAAGTGCTCGTTCAACAACACGATCATCTCGTTCGCCGACATGGAGGGGAACGTCCTGGCCTGGGCGTCCTCGGGCAACGTCGGCTTCAAGGGGTCCCGCAAGAGCACCCCGTACGCCGCCCAGATGGCCGCCGAGCAGGCCGCCCGCCGGGCCATGGAGCACGGCGTGCGCAAGGTCGACGTGCAGACCAAGGGCCCGGGCTCGGGCCGCGAGACCGCCATCCGGTCCATCCAGAACACCGGCATCGAGGTCACCGGCGTCAAGGACGTCACCCCCGTGCCCCACAACGGCTGCCGCCCGCCGAAGCGGCGTCGGGTCTGAGGAGGCACTGAGACATGGCTCGTTACACCGGACCCAAGGTCAAGATCAGCCGTCGGCTGAACGTCAACGTCTTCGAGAACGACAAGGGGCAGCGCCTCCTCGACCGCAAGCCCTACCCCCCGGGTGAGCACGGTCGGGCCCGCCGCCGCCAGCCGTCCGAGTACTTGATCCAGCTGCAGGAGAAGCAGAAGGCTAAGTACATCTACGGCGTCCTGGAGAAGCAGTTCTCCAACCTCTACAAGGAGGCCACCCGCCAGCAGGGCGTCACCGGCGAGAACCTGCTGCGCATGCTCGAGCAGCGGCTCGACAACGTGGCGTTCCGGGCCGGCTGGGCCTCCACCCGCCCGCAGGCTCGCCAGTTCGTCAGCCACGGCCTGGTCAAGGTCAACGGCAAGCGGGTCGACATCCCCAGCTACCGGGTCCGGAAGGGCGACGTCGTCAGCCTCTCCGACAAGGCGCGGGGGATGATCGTCATCCGCCACAACCTCGACACCCTCGACCGCCGCACCCCGG
>CAYQGF010000031.1:0-17532 GCA_964416885.1 uncultured Iamiaceae bacterium | reverse complement strand
GAACGGCGGCGGTGGCTCGATCGCTCCCGTGTCGCCGTCGCGGAGGCGGAAGGTCGCGAGTGTCGGCCCCGCACCCGGCCGCCCCAACAGGGCTCCGAGCTCACCCACGGTGCAGACCAGGTCGACGCCCGTCCCGTTCGTCGTGAGGTCCCTCGTCCACTCGATGAGCCGGCCGTCGATGAAGCGCTGACGGTGTCGCACTCCGAGGTCGGGCTCCCAGAACCGCAACTCGACCTCGTGCGGTACGCCGCCCACCGGCCCATCGAGGGCCGGCTTCAGAGCGGCAGCACCCGAGGCGATGAGCTCATCGAGGTCCGCCTCATCCATCGATGACCATCGCTAGAGCTCGGACCGCGCCTGATCCCGACGGTGCAGGGCCGCATACACCTCGGTGGCGGTCACGACGGAGGCTCCCACCAACAGGTAAGAGGCGAGGGTTCCCAACCAGAAATAGACCACAAAGGCGAGGGCCATCACGGACCCCGTCACGACGAGGGCTCCGATCGCACGGGAGGCCGACGCCATCTGGGCTTCGCTGCACGCTCGCCGAGTCGTTCGTACGTGAGTCCAGAGTCGGGACAGCGTCCGTCTGATCATTCTCATCACGACCACTCACTTCGTGCAGTAGCCGCCACTGTAAGTGTGCATCTCGGTGTTCGTCGGGTGGGCGATGCCGAACTTGATCTTCACGCACTTGTTGTGGTTCTTGGCGACGTTGGCGGTGGTCACCCAGATTCCCCACTGGGCTGCGCAGACCGCGCCCAGGATCTTGCCGACTATTCCCATGGTGCCGATCGCGGCACACACGGCCACGGCCGAGCCCGCAGAAGCAATGTCAGCGGTCTCGAGCTTGTTGAAGTAGATCGTGCCGGTGACGTAGCCGTAGGTCACCTCGGGGTCGGCGACGATGGGGAACACGGCGGTCTCGGGGGCCTCGACGTACTGGGTGAGCCGACGGCCCCGCAGCGTGTAGTGGGTCGGGACGGGGGTCCCCTCGGCATCGACGGCCCAGGGTGCTTCGATGGCGCCCACGGTCACCCCGTCCGGGCCGATGATGTCGACCGAGCCCTCATCGGGGTCCAGGGCCAGGATCAACCCCGGGCTCACGTCGATGTCGAACTGGACGGTGCGAGGATCGTCTTCGTCCAGCACGCTGATGACCGCCGCGCCGGTGGTATCCGCCGTCACCACGTAGTCGATGGCGGCACCGGTCGAGACGACCGCGGAGCCCTCCATCGTCCACCGGGTCGCGGGGTCGCTCGGGGTGATGCTCACGGACGAGCCCGTCTCCGCATCGCTCGTCGTCACCGTCGCACCCTCGATGGTGGTGGACGTCCTCTCCGACGCGGCCTCGAACCGGCCTGCGGCCGACTGGCCGAACGGGATCAGGTCGGTGCCAGGGAACAGGAGCGTGGCGGTCCCGGGCTGCACTGCGTCGGCCCCGTCCTGGTCGGCGGCGAGGCCTGGGAGAGCGAACAGCGGCGACAGGCCCATGCCGAGCACGATGACGGCAACGGGCCTCAGCCATCTTCGGCCGAGCGACCTCCCCTCGGCTGCTTCCCCTACCGCGTCACGTTGCGTGGTTCCCCTCATGGGATCCATCCGTATCATGGCGGACCTTGCCAGATGTGCGCGGGCCGGCGGGCGGCGGCGTACCGGGCCGCCCCCGGACGGTCGCCGCGCTCCGCTCAGCCGGAGCCGGCGTGGACGGCCTGCCGGGCCCAGCCCAGCAGGCGGTCGGTCGGCAGGGCGCCGACCTGGCGGTCGACGACCTGGCCGTCGCGGAGGAGCAGGAGGGTGGGGATGCCCTGGACGCCGAAGCGGGCCGAGACGCCCGGGGCCTCGTCGACGTTCACCTTGACGACCTTGAGCCGACCGGCCAGCTCGCGGGCGGCCTGCTCGATGCCCGGTGCCACCAGACGGCAGGGGCCGCACCAGGGCGCCCAGAGGTCGACGAGCACGGGGAGGGGCGTGGCGACCGCGTCGGCGAAGTCGTCCTCGCGGGCATCGACGAGCCAGGGCAGGTCGGCCTGGCAGCGGGCGCAGCGCGGCCGACCGGTGACCGTGTCGGGGACGCGGTTCTTGGTGGCGCAGGACGGGCAGGCGACGACGCGGCTCACGACCCGTCCCCCGAGGCGGCGGCCAGTGCGGCGGTCAGCTTGGTCGTCGCCTCCTCGGCCAGGGGCGCGAGGGTCGGGTCCGCGATCAGGTCCCGGGGGTCGACGGCCCGGACCCGGGTGCCGCCCGCCGGATCGGGCTCGAGCACGACGTTGCACGGGAGCACGAGGGCTGCGGTGGGGTCGGCGGCGAGGGCGCGGTGGGCGAGCGTCGGGTTGCAGGCCCCGAGGATCCGGAGCGGTGGGCGGTCGACGTCGAGCCGAGCCTTCAGCACCGCGGCGACGTCGATCTCGGTGAGGATGCCGAAGCCCTCCGCCGCCAGGGCGGCCCGGACGGCATCCTCGGCCGGGCCGAGGGGGAGGGGGACGGTGGCTTCGATGGCACGCACGGGGGTCACCTCGTCGGTGGGGGCGGATGGGTCGGTGGTCGGTGGGGCTGGGATCGGTGGGGCGGCGGCGGGCGATCGGGTCAGCGGAGGGTGAGGAACAGGTGCTCCATGTCGTCGACGGTCATGCCCTCGGCGGCGGCCGCGTCGGGCTGGTCGAGGCAGTGGCGCATCCCGGCCGCCATGAGGCGGACGCCGGCCCGGTGCAGGGCGGCCTGGGCCGCGGCGAGCTGGGTGACGACCGCCTTGCAGTCGGCCCCCTCCTCGAGCAGCCGTTGGACGCCGCGGAGCTGGCCCTCGGCCCGCCGGAGCCGGTTGACGGTGTCCTGGGTGACGTCATCGGGGAACTGCACGACCACAGGATATACCCCCAGGGGTATTGTTCCACCCGGTCCGAGAGAGGGCGAGCCGGGACCGACCCGGTCGGGCATGATGACGACCGGTGCTGGGGACCAAGGGGGACGCAGGAGATCCGGGCCGGGCCGAGCTACGCCTCGGCGTCCTCGGACCGTTGGTGGTCCAGGGCCGCGGCGTCACGGTGACGATCGCGGCTCCGCTCCAGCAGGCCCTCGTGGCCCTGTTCGCCATGGAGGGGGGTGAGGCGCTCAGCACGACCGAGCTGATCGACGGGCTGTGGGACGACGCCCTGCCCGAGTCGCCTTCGGGCGCGGTCCAGATCGCGGTGTCCCGTCTCCGCCGCGCCCTCGAACCGGTCGGGGGCCAGGTGGTCGCCGAGCACGGTCGGTACCGCCTCGACGCCGCCGCCCTCGACATCGACGTGGTCGACGCCCAGCACCGGCTCGACGCCGCCCGCGCCGCCCGCGGGGCCGCCGACCCCGTCACCGCCCTCGGCCAGGTCGAGGCGGCCCTCGCCCTCTGGCGGGGCCCACCGCTGGTCGGGTTGGAGCGCTTCCCGTTCCACCAGTGGGCCCAGCCCCGCCTCGCCGGTCTGCACACCGACCTGGTCGAGGAGCGCAACGACGCCCTGCTGGCCGTCGGCCGTCACCTGGAGGTCATCGACGAGGCCGACCGGCTGGTGGCGAGGGAGCCCTGGCGGGAGCGGCTGCGCGCCCAGCAGATGCTGGCCCTCTACCGGGCCGGCCGCCAGGCCGAGGCCCTCCGGGCCTACGACGCCCTGCGCACCGCCCTGGTCGAGGAGCTGGGCGTGCGGCCCGGCCCTCGGGTCACGGCGCTCCACCATCGCATCCTGGAGCAGGACCCGGGCCTCGACGTCATCAGCCCCGGCCACCACGAGGGTCGGATCCCCCTCGGCCCGGCGCTCACCTCGACGGCGACGCCGTTCGTGGGCCGGGAGGCCGAGCTCGACCGGTTCGGGGCCGTCTGGGGCGAGGTCCGCACCGGTTCCGGCCCCCACCTCCTGGTGCTCGAAGGTGAACCGGGGATCGGCAAGACCCGGCTGGCCACCGAGGTCGCCCGCCGGTTGGGCCCGGACAGCATCGCCCTCACCGGTCGGTGGTCCGACCCCCTCGGCCACCCCTACCAGCCCTTCGTCACCGCCCTTCGCCACCTGCTGGCGCACCTCCCGGCCCGCGACGCCCGCCACGTGCTCGGTCCCGCCGCCGGTCCGGCCCGGAGCCTGGTCGTCGACGGGGTGCCCCGGCTGGCCGCCGACGCCGACGACGGCACGGCCCGGTCCCTGCTCGTGGCCGAGCTGGCCGCCGCCCTCCTGGCGACCACGACCCTCGGGCCGGTCTCCCTGCTGCTCGACGACGCCCACCGGGCCCCGCAGGTGGCCCTGGACGTGCTGGAACGGCTGCTCGCGACCAGCGGGCACCGCCTCCTCCTGGTGGCCACGGCGCGCGGCAACGTCCCGGACCGCTCGCCGGCCCTGGCCCGCCTCCTCGACCGCTGCGGGCCGGACCGGGCCACCCTGGTCCGCCTCGGTGGCCTCTCCGGCCCCGAGGTGGTCGCCCTGTGCGACCAGGTGCGCCCCGACGTCCCGGCCGGGCTGCGGCGCCAGGTGCACGAGGCCAGCGGCGGCAACCCCTTCTTCGCGGCCGAGGTGCTCCGGGACCTCCCGCCGGACGACGGTGAGGAGGCCGTCCCGACCCGTCCGCCGGTCAACGTCCACGAGGCGATCCGCCATCGGGTCGCCCGGCTGGGCGAGCCGACCCGCCAGGTCCTCGAGATGGCGGCCCTGGCCGGGTCGACCTTCTCGTCCCGGGCACTGGTGGCGCTCCTCCCCGCGGGCGACGGTGCGGTGCAGCACGCCCTCGACCGGGCCACGGCGGCGCAGCTCGTCGAGCCGGAACGGGCCGACGACTACCGCTTCCTGCACGACCTGACCCGGCAGAGCATCACCGACAGCATGCCGATCGCCGACCAGGAGGCCGGTCACGAGCGCTTGGCCCGCTGGTGCGAGGACGTCGACGCGCCGGCGGCGACCATCGCCGGCCACTGGCTCGCCGCCGGTGCCGCCCACGACCGCGAGCGCTTCGTCTCGGCCCGGGCCGCGGGCCTCGATGCCGGGCGCCGCCTCGACCCGTTCGCCGCCGCTCATTGGCACCAGGTGGCGTTCGACCACGCGTCCGACGCCAGGGAGCGCCACGAGGTGCTCGTCGACCTGGGCCGCGCCCAGTTCCTGGCCGGCGACCCGGACCATCGGGCGAGCCTGCTGGCCGCGGGCACCTGGGCCCGTCGGCATGCCGACGACGACCTCCTGGTCGCGGCGGCCCTGGCTGCGTCCACGGACTGGGCGAGCGACGCGGTCGTGGACCAGGAGCGGGTGGAGGTGCTGACCGTGGCCGCCGCCGTGGCCGGCGCCCCCGCCGACCGGTGCCGCATCCTCTCGACCCTCGCCGTCGAGCTCACCTGGGAGGAGGATCCGGCCCGTCGGCGGCGGGCGGCCGACGACGCCGTGGCCGCAGGCCGCCGGGCCGCCGATGCCCGCGAGCTGGCGAACGCCCTCACCGGCCGGGTCTTCGCCACGTGGGAGCCGGTCATGCTGGCCTCGCGCACCGCCGACTCTGCCGAGGCCCTCGCCCTCTTCGACGATGGCGACGACACCGACGACCCGGTCACCGTGCACAACGCCCTGGGGTCGCGGATGGCCACCGCGATCGAGGCCGCCGACCTCGACACCGTCGACCACTGCCTGGACCGGTCCTACGCCCTGGCCGCCGAGGTCCCCCTGCCCATGTTCACCTGGGGCACCGCGCTCCACCGGGCGTGGCGTGTCGCCCTGGCCGACGGCCTGGACGCCGGGGAGGCCGCCATCCTCCGGGCCCAGGACCTGGGGGCGCGCAGCGGCCAGGCGAGCGCCCAGTCCACCGGGGCGCTCCAGATGCTGTACCTCCGGTGGCAGCAGGGTCGCCTCGGCGAACAGCTCCCGGTGATCGTGCAGGCGGCCGCCTTCGGCCTCCCGGCCGGGTACTGCGATGCCCTCCGGGCCGCCGCCGCGGCCGACGTCGGGGACCTCGACCTCGCCCGCCGGCTGGTGCGGGACCACGCCGCCCGGAGCTTCGGCGACCTGGCTCCCGGGATGCTCTGGCCCGCGGCCATGACGGCGTGGGGCCGGGCGGTGGCGGCGACGGGGGAGCGCGAGGCCGCCGTCCTGGTGGGCGACCTGCTGGCGCCCTGGTCGGACCGGGTCGCCTTCCCCGGCGCCTGGGTGCTCGGCCCCCTGGCCGTGCCGCTCGCCCGGGCCCGGTCCGCCAGCGACGACACCGCCGCGGCCCGCGCCGCCGCCGAGGCCGCGACGGACGTCGCCCGGGCCCTCGGGGGCGCCCCCTGGTTGGTGCCCGCCGACGTGGCCGCCCTGGCCTCCTGACCCGGCCGCCGCGCCGTCGGGCGCGACCGGTGAAAGCGGGCGGAAAGGGGGTGCGGTCAGGCTCGGGAGGGAGGTGAGACCATGACCGACGGGGACCCCCGACGCCCGGGACCGGGACGCTGATGCTGTTCGCCGCGCTCCGGGACCTGCAGTTCCGGGCCCGCCGCTTCGGGATCACGGTCGCGGGCACGTCCCTCGTCTTCGCCGTCACCCTGCTGCTCGGGGGCGTGTCGACCTCCTTCGCGGTCGAAGCCGAGGACACCATGGCCCTCGTCCCCCTGGACGGCTGGGTCGTCGGCGCGGCCTCGGCCGGGCCCCTGCTCTCGGTCTCGCCCCTGCCCCTGGAGACCGTCGAGCGGGTGCGGGCCCTGCCGGGGGTCACCGATGCCGGGGCCATGGCGCTGGGCCGCCAGACCGTCGACGTCGGTGGGCTCCAGGACGTGATGCTGGTCGCGGCCGAGCCGGGCCGACCGGGGATGCCGGTGCCGGCGGAGGGCCGGGCGCCGGAGGGGCCGGACGAGATCGTGGTGTCGAGCCGCCTCGGCCTGGACGTCGGCGACACCCTCCTGCTCGGCGAGCGGGAGCGCACCGTCGTCGGTGCCGTGGGCGACGCCACCCTGCTGGCCGGGGTGAACCTGGTCTTCCTCACCATGGACGACGCCCGCGAGCTGTTGTTCGCCGGGGCGCCGGTGGTCACGTCGGTCGCCTACCAGGGTGCACCGACCGCCCTTCCCGACGACCTGGTGACCATGGGCCGGGAGGACGCCCTCGCCGAACTGGCCCGACCGGTCGCCTCGGCCCGGTCGAGCATCGGCCTGGTCTCGGTCCTGTTGTGGCTCGTGGCGGGCATCGTCCTGGCGTCGGTCGTCTACCTCTCGGTGCTCGAACGGGAGTCGGACTTCGCCGTGTTCAAGGCGACCGGCTGGGCCACCCGCTCGCTCCTCACCGGGGTCGCCTTCCAGGCCCTGCTGCTGGCCCTGCTCTCCGCCGCGGTCGGCGCCGTGGCCGGCACGCTCCTGGCGCCCCGCTTCCCCCTGCGGGTCGAGATCACCACCGGCGCCTACGTGGTCCTGCCCCTCGTCGCCGCGGGCATCGGCCTCCTGGCGTCGCTGGCCGGCCTCCGGCGCATCGTCAAGGTCGACCCCGCCGCGGCCTTCGGCTGATCGGAGACCCGTGCCCGCCCTCACCATCGACGACCTGACCGTCGAGTACCGCAACGGCGACTACGTCGTCCGGCCCCTCGACCACCTCTGGGCCCAGGTCGACCCCGGCTCCCTGGTCCTGCTGCTGGGCCCGAGCGGCTGCGGCAAGACGACGCTCCTGTCGGCCCTCGGCGGGATCCTCACCCCCACGTCGGGGTCGGTCCGCCTGGGCGACGTGGAGGTGACCGACCTCCGGGGCGCGGCGCTCACCGCCTACCGGCGTCGGTCGGTCGGCATGGTCTTCCAGGCCTTCAACCTGGTGCCCTCGCTCACCGCGGTCGAGAACGTGGCCGCCCCCCTGTGGGCCGTCGGCCGGTCGCGACGGGAGGCCCGCCCGCGCGCCGTCGAGCTGCTGGAGCAGGTCGGCCTGGGGGAGCGCCTCCACCATCGGCCCCAGGACCTGTCCGGGGGCCAGCAGCAGCGGGTGGCGATCGCCCGGGCCTTGGCCCTCGACCCGCCGCTGATCCTGGCCGACGAGCCCACCGCCCACCTCGACTACATCCAGGTCGAGGAGGTCATCAAGCTGCTGCGCAGCCTGGCGTCGGGCGAGCGGATCGTCCTCGTGTCGACCCACGACAGCCGGCTGAACCCGATCGCCGACGGGGTGATCGAGATGGCGCCCGGCTTCCTCACCGCCCACGACCCGCCCCACCCGGTCACCCTGCTGGCGGGCGACGCCCTGTTCCGCCAGGGCGACGTGAGCGACTTCATCTACGTCATCGAGACCGGCGCCATCGACATCTGGCGGGAGCACGGCGACGGGGACCGGGAGCACCGGGTGACGCTGCGGGCCGGCGACTACTTCGGCGAGGTCGGGCCGATGCTCAGCCTCCCCCGCTCGGCCACCGCCGTCGCCCGGGAGGACAGCCGGCTCACCGCCTACTCGCTCGCCGACTTCCGGGGTCGGGTGGGCGACGCCGGCGTGGCCGCGGTCCTGGACCACAGCCTGGACCTGGTGCCGGAGGGCCCGGCCGGGCACGGGCCGTGACCGGCCGTGCTCCTCGGTGGGCCGCGGCGGTCGCCGTGGCCGGCGTCCTCGCCGCCGCGGCCTGGGCCGGCCCCGGCGCCGAGGTGGCGGCCGCCGACCCGGTCCACGAGGCCTTCCCCTTCGAGATCGGGATGCGGTCGGGGGACATCGGCCTCCCGGGGGTCGGGGAGATCGAGACGCCGGGGAGCACCGACACCTACACCTTCGCGGCCACCGCCGGTCGGGCCTTCCTGCCGTTCGGGCCGCAGTACGGCCCCCCGGTCCCGTGTGGCGACGACCCCTTCTGGTGCGGGCTGGTCCTCACCCTCACCACCCCCGGCGGGGCCGTCGGCCCGGCCCGCACCGTCTCCTCCCTCCTCGACGGCACGCCCCTCCTCCTGCCGGAGACGGGCACGTACTCGCTCACCGTGTCCCACCCGGACGGCCTCACCGGCTGGTACGAGCTGGACACGGTGTGGACCGCGCCGGCCCCGTTCGCCCTGGGCCTCGGCACCGTGGTGTCCGACGGGGTGCCCGCGGCCGGGGCCGGCCACCTCGGTGTGCGGGAGGTGGACGTCTACACCGTCTCCCTCGCCGCCGGGTACACGACGATCGACTGGCAGCCGTGCGGCATCTCCAGCGGCTGCTACGCGAGCTGGAGGCTCTTCGGGCCGGGCGAGGAGACGTGGGGCAACTGGCTCGGCACCCAGGGAGCGTGGATGCGGGTCGACGTCCCGGGCACCTACACCATGGTGGTCTTCTCGTCCGCCCCGGCCTCGGCCGCGGTCAGCGGCCCGTACGGCTTCGCCATCCGCCAGCCCGCGCCCTTGGTGCTCGGCGCCGAGGTGGGCGACGTGGTCGATGCCGGGCTGGGCGCGGCCCGGCACTTCTCCTTCGCCGCGGTGGCGGGCCAGCCGGTGCACGTCGCCACGGTGAGCTGCGGCCTGGTGCCGTCGTGCGCCCTGTTCTGGACGTTGGTGGGCCCCGACGGCGCGACCCTGCTCGACGAGGCGTCCTGGGACGAGGTGACCGCGATGACCCTGCCCCGGACCGGTCTGTACTCGCTGACGGCCGTCGCCGGGGTCGACCCCGACACCTTCGACCCGACGGGCGGCCCCTTCTCGTTCGCCCTCCGGACCTGGCCCGGTGCTCCGCAGGCGGCCACGGCCACCGCCGGGGCCGGCTCGGTCACCGTGACCTGGGCCCCACCGGCAACGACCGGGGGCCTGCCGACGACCGGCGCCACGGCCACGGCCACCCCGGGCGGCGCCACCTGCACCAGCAGCGGGACCTCGTGCACGATCACCGGCCTGGTCAACGGCACCACCTACGGCGTGACGGTGGTGGCCGCCAACGCCCTCGGGGCCGGGCCGGCCGCCGGGCCGCTGACCGCCACGCCCGTCGCTCCTCCTCCTCCTCCTCCTCCTCCTCCACCTCCGCCGCCGACCCCGCCCACCCCGCCCAAGCCGACGCCCCCGCCGCCGAAGCCGGCCCCCGTGCCGACGCCGACACCCACGCCGAGGCCCCGGCCGACCCCGGTCCCGACCCCCTCGCCCGCGCCGGCTCCGCGGCCGAGCGACCCGGGGCGCGACCCCGCCCCCGCGGTCACGCCGGCCGCCACCGCCCGTCCGACACCCCCCGGGCCCGGCCCCTTCGGCGACCTGCCGCCGCTCCGCGCCCCCCTCGGAGCCATCGGGTCATGACCGCCCGTGCTGCCCGCCGCATCGGTGCCAGGCCCCTCTCCGTCGCGCCGGGCATCCCCGTCGACCTGGCGCAGCCGGTCCTGGCCTTCGACGACCGGACGTTCTCCTACGGCCACGCCGTCCTCGCCGCCGTGGTCTCGGGCCGGTGGCCCCACTTCGTCCGTCGCGTCGGCGGGGCCGGCCGGGACGATCCCGACCGGTGGTGGTCACATGCCCTCGGCGGTGGCGACCTGGCCCGGTGGCTGGACGACCTGGTCCGCGGGTCGGCCGCGTCCGAGGTCGAGGCCGCGACCGGTGGCCCACCCAGGGACGGGCCCCTCGACCCCCGGCTCGTCGAGCATGCCCTCCGCTCCCCGGCCGCGGTGGCCTTCCCCAACGGCCGGATGGCGGTGGCCGTGGCCGAGGTGACCGCCCTCCGCGACGCCCACCGGCGCGTGGCCGCGTCGGTCGCCGGTGATCGCGACCTGCTGGCGTCCTGTCTGCGCGAGCGGACGCAGGCCTGGACCAGGCTCACCTACGACCAGCTCACGGTGCCGGAGGGCGTGGGCCCGGTCGCGTCGGCCCGGGGCGCGGGCCTCGTGACGCGCCACGAACGCTGGCAGGAGGACTGTCCCCGAGAGCTGGTGACGCTGCTCGAGGGTCTCGAGCCCGGGGGCCTGGCCGGTCCCCTCGGTGCGGAGGGCCCGGCCCACCTGTTCGTGCTGGTCGATCGGCGCCGACCGACGCTCGCCCAGCCCGAGGTCCGCCGGCGGGCCGCGGCCCGGGCCCTCGGCCATCGCCTGGACCGGGCCGCCGCGGGCCGGGCCCGCTGGCTCGTCCCGTCCTGAGCGGGCATCCGCCCCGCCGCGACGACCCGAGCGGTCAGCGGTCAGCGGTCCTCGGCCACGACGCCCGGGAGCCGGAGCCGCCAGGCGACGAAGTCGTCACGGACGCCCTTCATGGCCAGCGGTCCCATGTCCTCCATCTCGGGGGCGTCGGTGAGGGCCTGGGCGACCGCGTCGGAGATCACGACGGCATGGCGGCCGGCCTGGGAGCACAGGCGGGAGCCGGTGTTCACCGTGTCCCCGATCACCGTGTACTGGCGGCGGAAGCTGCTCCCGGTGTGGGCGGCCACGACCGGGCCGGAGTTGACGCCGATGCCGTAGGTGAGAGGGGGGAGGCCGTGGTCCTCGAGGACGGCGGTGAGCCGGGGCCGGCCGGTCTGGAGCTCGGCCGCGCAGTCGGTGGCGTGCTGGGAGTGGGCCGCGTCGGCGAGGGGAGCGCCGAAGACGGCGAACACCTCGTCGCCGACGTACTGCATCAGCGTCCCGCCGTGGCGCAGCACGATCTCGGAGGCGAACTCGTAGTAGTGGTCCAGCATCTCCCGGACCTCGGTCGGGTCGTGAGCGGCCGACAGGGCGGTGAAGCCGCGCAGGTCGCAGAACATGGTCGAGACCTCCACCCGCTGGCCGGCCACCACCTCCTCGACCAGGCCGGAGGTGAGGATCTCCTCGGCGACCGCAGCCGGGACGTACAACGAGAACAGCCCGGTGACGACCCGGCGCTGGCGCACCTCCAGCAGGTAGCGCACGGCGAGCGAGGCCGGCACCGCGGCCAGGAGGGCCGCCCCCGGGTAGACCAGGTCGACGACGGTGCCCCGTCCGCCCATCCAGAACCCCTGGGCCACGAACGCGGCGGCGATGCCCGCCACGGCCAGCGGGGCCAGCCAGAGCCGGAGGAGCTGCACGGCCAGCGCCGCGGCCAGGGCCACGACGAGCACCGACAGCACCGACCGGGCGATCGGCTCGGGGGCGAGGTAGGCCCGGGTGGCGATGGTGGAGTAGGCGTTGGCGTGGACGAGCACCCCGGGGAGGCCGCCCTGCTTGGCCACCGGGGTGAGGAGGTGGTCGCCGAGGGTCGGGTCGGTGGCCCCCACGAACACCACGGCACCGTCGAGGACGTCGGCGCCGACCCGTCCCTCGAGCACGTCGACGGCCGCCACGACCCGCTCCGAGGTGACGGCCGACAACTCGGGGGCGTAGCTGATGGTCATCGCCGCCTCCCCTTCCGTCGGCACCGAGCGGGAGCCGAGCTGGACCCCGTCGGCGCGGACGATGGGCGGCCCGACCGGCTGCCCGTCGGAGGCCACCAGCGCCGCGGTGGTGAACGCCAGCGCCGGGACCAGGGCGCGGCCGTCGTCGACGACGAGGGGCACCCGCCGGACGACGCCGTCGGCCCGGTCGGGCAGGACGGCCACGTGGGCCGACGCGTCGGCCGCGTCGGCGACCGCGTCCGAGGGCGGTGAGACCAGGTCGGCGGTGAGCACCCCGTGGGCCGACCGGCCCCCGACCTGCACCGTCTCGGCCAGGACGACGGTGCCGGCCCGGTCCACCGCCGCGGCCAGGGCGTCGTCGCCGGCGGCGGGTGGGGCGTAGAGGACGTCGAGGGCGATCGCCCGTGCCCCCGCTGCGGTCAGCCGGTCGACGAGGCGGGCGTGGAGGTCGCGGGGCCACGGCCACGGGAGCCCGACCTCCTGGATCGACCGGTCGTCGATGCCGACGACGACCACGTCGGGCGCGGCGGCCCCCCGGGGGTGCAGGGCGTCGGACGCCCGGAGCTGGAGGTTGGCCATCACCCCGGCGTGCATCCCGCCCCACGCCGCCAGGGCCAGGGCCCCGGCGAGGAGGGCGCAGGCCGCGGCCCGGACCGGGCGCGACGCGGGGCGGGCCGTCGGCGTCACCGGGCCATGGTGGGCGCCGCCGCTTTCGACGGGCTTTCGGCGCCGCCGGGCGGCGAAAGCGGCCGGAAAGACGACTGCGCCACCCTCACGGGATGGCACGGGTGGCGAGGCGGACGGCGGCGACGGCGACGGTCGTCGTGCTGCTGGCCGCCGCGTGCAGCCGGGGGGAGGAGCAGGCGGCCCCGCCCGGTCCGGCCGGGAGCGCCGAGGCCCCGGCGGCCCTCACGGTCATCGACGACCAGGTCGCGGTGAAGCGGTCCGGCGCCGCCGCCTTCGTCCCGGGGGCGACCGGTGCGGCGTTGGACGTCGGCGACCAGGTCCGGGCCGACACGACCGGCTTCGGCGAGGTCGGCTACTTCGACGGCTCCTGGATGCGCATCGAGGCCGCGGCCACGCTCACGATCGGCGAGCTGGCCGACACCGAGGACGGGCAGGTCGTCGAGACGTCGATCGACGACGGACGGGTGTGGGCGCGGGCCCAGGAGCTGACCGAGTCCGGTGACCGCTTCGCCGTCGGGACCCCCGTGGGCACGGCATCGGTGCGGGGCACCCGCTTCTCCATCGACTGCACGGTCACCTGGGCCGAGGCCCGGGAGTCGTCGGCCGCGCCGCCGTCGGGGCCCGTGACCGAGCCCGACCAGGTGTGCTCGTTCACGGTGATCGAGGGGGAGGTGGTGGTCGAGCTCCAGGACGGGACGAGCGTCCGCCTCGGTCCCGCCACCCGCCTGTGGGCCGCCGACGACGACCGGGCGCCGATCGGCCCGGAACCGGTGCTGCCCGATGCGCTCCACCGGGACCCGTGGGTCGCCAAGAACCTCGGCCTCGACGCCACCCGCCGAGACGCGACGACCCGGGACCAGGACCCGGCCGACACCGAGGCCGCGGCGACGCTGGCCCGGACCTGGGACGCCACGGTCCGGGTGACCGAGTCGACCGACCCCCGGGTCGCCGAGGGCGACGAGGACCAGGCCCGGTGGGAGGTCACCGTGGTCTGCGACGGACCGTGCCGGGGCCAGCGCCACATCGTCGATGGCGACGGGGAACCGGTCCTGCGGGACGGGGCCGGGCGGGAGGTGGTGGACGACGTCACCGCCCTGGGCCGGGGCCGGTACCGCTTCACCGCGGCGTGGACCGACTCCTGCGAGCGGGACGGGGCCGTGGTGGCCGAGGCCGGCACCCGGGTCCAGCGGGTCGGGGCCTACCAGGTCAGCGAGGTGCGCTTCGTCGACGGCCGGTGGACCGCCATCGGGCTGGAGGGGACGGTGACGACCACGACCGAGCTGACCGGGGCGGGCGAGGCGGCCGGTTGCACCCTGCCCGGGGAGGCCGCGTCGGTCGCCTTCACGACCGAGGTCACCGCCCGGGCGTGACCTCCTCGGCGTCGACCTCGGTGACGATGGCGACGATCGAGATCACGCCGGCGGGGCAGGCCAGGGCACCGTCCCAAGCCTGGGGGGCCAGCTCGGGCGGGACCTTCATCCGGTGGATGTCGATGGTGCCCTCCTCGTCGAGCGGGTAGACGTCGGGGGCCCAGCGATGGCACTCGCCCCACCCCTCGCACAGCCCGGGGTGGGCCCGGACGAGCAGCGCCTCCGTCGTCCCGTTGGGCCGTTGGTGGACCGCGTGCCCCCGGCCCCAGCCGTCCCGCCCGTCACCGTCGTCGTGGGCCATGATCCCTCTCGCCGAGCCGAGGTCGATGCTGTCGGAGGTGCCGGATGGCACGCCCCGGACCCTCCCGATCTTTTCTATAGTGCAGGATAGAAGAATAAGGCAAGGAGGCCTCATGAGTGCCATCACCCCGGGAACGACGCTCGCCGACATCGTCACCGCCCACCCGGACCTGGCCCGAGAGCTCGAGCAGCGCTCGCTCGACTACTGCTGCGGGGGCCAGAAGACGCTCGATGCCGCCTGCGCCGAGGCGGGCCTCGACGCCGGCGCGGTCGCGGCGGAGCTGGCCGAGGTGACCACCGCCAGCCCGGAGCCGTGGGCCGACATGGACGCCGCCGAGCTGGTCGACCACCTGGAACGGACGCACCACGACTACCTGAAGGCCGAGCTGCCCCGCCTCGGGGCGCTGGCCGACAAGGTGGCCGGGGTCCACGGGGCCAACCACCCGGAGCTGGTCGACGTCCGGGACACCGTGGTCGCCCTCCGGGCCGACCTCGAGCCCCACATGGCCAAGGAGGAGCAGGTGCTCTTCCCGATGATCCGCGAGCTCGCCGCCGCCGACGTCGCCCCCTCCTTCCACTGCGGGTCGCTCCAGAACCCGATCTCGGTCATGCTGCGCGAGCACGACTCGCAGGCCGTGCTCCTGGCCCGGCTGCGCGACCTGACCGGCGGCTTCGCCACCCCGGCCGACGGGTGCGCCAGCTACCAGGCCCTCTACGACGGGCTGGCCCAGATGGAGGAGGACACCCATCGCCACGTCCACAAGGAGAACAACCGTCTGTTCCCCATGGTCGCGGAGCTGGAGCGCAGCCTGCCCGTCGCCTGAGGAGCCGAGCCGACGGGCGAGGCGACCCAGAAGCACGGTGCGTCGTCCTCCGAGGCTCTACCGAGGAGAGGTCCGGCCCGACACGGCCCCCTCCGCGCCGGCCCTCGTGGCGACCCGTCGATGAATGGCCCGCCCCGGGGCGCGGCCGACCGGGTCCTCCGGGCCCACCGGCAGGTGCGGTGGACCGCGCCCGTCGTCGCCCTCTTCGTCGCCGCCGCGCTCGTCGCCGCTGCGACCACGAACCGCTGGGCCGCGCTGCACCTCGCCCTGGCCGGCGCCACCGTCCTGCTCGTCAGCGCGGTCGCGGTCATGCTGACCGTGACCTGGTCGGCTGCGCCGGCGCCGTCCGATCGGGTGGTGGCCCTCCAGCGGACGGCCGTGGCCGTCGGGGTCGCGGCGTTGGTCGGGGGGAGGGAGGCCGGCACCCCGTCGTGGGTGCCGGTCGCGGGGGCCGCGTCGTACGCGGTCGGTCTGGTGCTGCTCGCAGGGGTCCTCGTCGTCACCGTCCGGCGAGGCGTGCAGCGCCGCTTCGACGTCCCGGTCGCCGGCTACGTCGTCGCCCTCGGGGCCGGTCTCGTCGGCGCGGCCCTCGGTGCTCTCCTCGTCGTCGGGACCGTCGCCGGCGGGGCCCGCGACGCCCACCGGGTCGTGAACCTCCTGGGCCTGGTCGGCATCGTCGTGTCGAGCACGCTCCCGTTCTTCGCCGCGACGGTGGGTCGGTCGAAGATGGCCGCGGTCGCCACCCCCCGCCGCCTGGTCGCGGCCCTGGCCGGACAGGCGGTGGCCCTGACCCTCGCCGTCGTGGGCCTGCTCACGGCGGTCGCCGCCGTCGCTGCCGTCGGGCTGGCCCTCTACGCCGCCGGCCTGGTGGTCGTCATGGCCCTGCTCCCGCGCCCGACGCGCCGGCAGCTCCGGTGGGCCGGGCCTCGCCTGGTCGGGCTGTGGGTCGGCACCGCCTGGTGGGCGGTCGCCGTCGCGGTGGCCGCGGCCCAGGTGGCGGTGGGCCGCTCGCCCTTCTCCGACCCCTGGACCGTCGTGCTCGTGGTCGCCGGCTACGGGCAGGTCGCATGGGGCTCGCTCGCCTACCTGCTCCCGGTGCTGCGGGGCGGGGGCCACGAGCGGCTCTCGGCCGGCTTCGCCCTCACCCGCTCGTGGCCGGGCCTGGTGGCGGTGAACGTCGTCGGCGTCGCCCTGGTGGCCGGTCTGGCCCCGGTCGCCGCGGTCGCCCTCGCCCTGTGGTGCCTCGACGCCGCGGCGCGGGCCGTCCTCCTCGTCGCCCGCTGGCGCCCGCCCGCCTGACCGCGCAGATGGTGTCAGACACCAACTCGCGACATCGGGGGGGTCAGACCAGGCCGAGGGCGGCCATGGCCTGCGCCACCCGCATGAAGCCGGCGATGTTGGCGCCCTTGACGTAGTCGCCGGGGGCGCCGTACTCCTCGGCGGTCTCGGCGCACGAGGCGTGGATGCCCTTCATGATCTCGGCCAGCCGGGCCTCGGTGTGCTCGAAGCTCCACCGGTCACGGCTGGCGTTCTGCTGCATCTCCAGGGCCGAGGTGGCGACACCGCCGGCGTTGGCCGCCTTGCCGGGGGCGAAGAACACCCCTGCGGTGGTGAACACCCGGACCGCCTCGGGGGAGGCGGGCATGTTGGCGCCCTCGGCCACGGCGATGCAGCCGTTGGAGACGAGCATCCGGGCGTCACGGCCGGTGAGCTCGTTCTGCGTCGCGCACGGGACGGCGACCTGGCAGGGGACGTCCCAGATGCTGCCCACCGAGTTGTGGGTCGCGTCCGGGCGGGCCTCGGCGTAGGCGGTGAGGCGCTGGCGCTCGACCTCCTTGACCTGCCGGAGCAGATCGACGTCGATGCCCTTGGGGTCGACCACGTAGCCGTCGGAGTCCGAGCAGGCCACGACCCGGCCGCCGAGCTGGCTGATCTTCTCGATGGCGTAGATGGCGACGTTGCCCGAGCCGGACACGACGCAGGTGCGGTCCTCCAGCGAGGTGCCGTTGGCCCGGAGCATCTCGTCGAGGAAGAAGGCGGTGCCGTAGCCGGTGGCCTCCTGGCGGACCAGGGCGCCGCCCCAGTTGATGCCCTTGCCGGTGAGCACGCCGGACTCGTAGCGGTTGGTGATCCGCTTGTACTGGCCGAACAGGT
>CAYQGF010000030.1:0-18013 GCA_964416885.1 uncultured Iamiaceae bacterium | reverse complement strand
TGGCCTACTTCTTCCCGCCGGCGCTGCTGCTCGACCTCGCCGTCGTGCCCCGCTTCCTCGCCGCGGTGGCGATCGCCTTCACCCCGATCTTCACGGCCAACCTGGTGTTCACCCAGCGGTTCAAGGACACCGGCGACTCCACCACCGCCTTCGGCGCCAACCTGCTGGGCTCGATGGTCGGCGGCGTCCTGGAGTACCTGGCGCTGATCACCGGCTACCGGTCGCTGCTCATCGTCGTGGCCCTGCTCTACGGCATCGCCTTCCTGTTCGGCCGCCGCCACCTCGTCGCCGGGGCCACCGGCGGCACTGCGGCATGACCGCCGGTGGACGCGACCGGGCCGGCACCGTCGTCGTCACCGGCGCCGCCGGCTGGCTGGGCCAGAACCTCGTCCGCGCCCTGGCCCCGGAGCGGGAGCGGGTGCGCGCCCTCGTCCTCCACCCCGACGAGGCGCCGCTGCTGGAGCTGGCCGGGCCGACGATCGAGGTCGTGGCCGGCGACGTCCGCGACCCGGTGGTGGTCGACCGGCTGTTCGAGGACGTGGGGGGAGCGACGGTCGTCCACGCCGCCGGGCTGATCCACCCCGCCGGGCGCACCCGGCCGTTCTTCGACGTCAACGTCGGCGGCACCCAGATGGTGCTCGACCGGGCCCGACGGGCCGGGGCGGGCCGGTTCGTGCACATCTCGTCCAACTCGCCGTTCGGGGCCAACGCCCGGCCCACGGACCGCTTCGACGAGGCCTCCCCCACCAACCCCTACATGGCCTACGGCCGGTCGAAGGCCGAGGCCGAGTCGATCGTCGTGCGAGCGGCCGAGGTCGGCGACGTCGACGCGGTGCTGCTCCGGCCCCCCTGGTTCTACGGGCCCTGGGCGCCGGCCCGGCAGGCCCAGTTCCTCGCCGCGGTCGGCAAGGGCCGCTTCCCCCTCGTCGGCGACGGCCGCCAGCAGCGCTCGATGGTCTTCACCGAGAACCTGGTCGACGCCTGCCTGTGCGCCGAGGTGGCCACCGACGTCACCGGCCGGGCGTTCTGGGTGGCCGACGCCGAGCCCTACGCCCTGCGCGACATCTTCGGCGGCATCCGGGAGGCGCTGGCCTCCGAGGGGTTCCCGATCACCCGCCGCTCGCTCCCCTTCCCCCGGCTGGGGGCGGAGGTGGCCGCCCGGCTCGACGGGGCCCTCCAGGCCGCCGACCGCTACGTCCAGCCCCTCCACGTCCTCGGCGAGCTGAAGGACACCATCGCCTGCGACATCTCCGGCGCCCGGGAGCACCTGGGGTACGAGCCCCAGGTCGCCCTGGTCGAGGGGATGCGCCGCGCCATCCGCTGGCACCGCGAGCGGGGCGACGCGCTGTGAGCCGAGCCGAAGCTCGCTGCGCTCGCCGGCTCACGCTGGCGCTGACACGACCCGCCTTCGGGGCTGCCGCCCGGCCCACCGCAGGTCGTCGGTGTGCACTCGGAGCCCACTCATGACGACGTACCTCGTCACCGGGGGGAGCGGCTACTTCGGGTCGTTGCTGGCCGAGATCGCCCTGGCCCGGGGCGACCGGGTCCGCATCTTCGACATCGAGGCGCCGGTCGACGCCAGCACCGCCGAGGTCGTGGTGGGCGACGTCCGCGACCGGGCCGCCCTCACCGAGGCGTGCGACGGCGTCGACGTCATCCTCCACAACGTGGCCCAGGTCCCGCTGGCCAAGGACCACGAGCTGTTCTGGTCGGTCAACGTCGTCGGCACGGCCAACGTGCTGCTCGCCGCCCGCGACGCCGGGGTCGGCAAGGTGGTCCACACCAGCTCCAGCGCCATCTTCGGCATCCCGGCCCGCAACCCGGTCACCGAGGAGACGCCGGGCAAGCCGCTGGAGGCCTACGGCAAGGCCAAGCTGGTGGCCGAGACGCTCTGCCACGAGGCCGCGGCCAGCGGGGTCGACGTCAGCATCGTCCGGCCCCGCACGATCCTCGGCCACGGCCGGCTCGGCATCATGGCGATCCTCTTCGAGTTCGTGGCCGAGGGGGCGCCGGTGTTCGTCCTCGGCGGCGGTCGCAACCGCTACCAGTTCGTCCACTCCTCCGACCTGGCCGACGCCATCCTCCGGGCCGCCGCCCGCCCCGGCCCCCGCACCTACAACGTCGGCGCCGACGACCCCGGCACCATGCGCGAGACGCTCCAGGCCCTGGTCGACCACGCCTGCACCGGGTCGAGGGTCCGCTCCCTGCCGACCGGGCCGGCGGCGACGGCGATGAAGGGCCTGTCGGGGGCGAAGCTGCTCCCGTTCGCCCCCTACCACTGGCTGCTCTACGGCGAGTCGCTGTGGTTCGACACCAGCCGGGCCAAGGCCGAGCTGGGCTGGGCGCCGACGCAGTCGAACGCCGAGATGTTGATCGAGTCCTACGAGTGGTGGCGGGCCCACCGCGACGACGAGGTCGACGGCAGCCTGTCCCACCACCGTTCGCCGGTGCCCCTGGGCGTGCTCGAGCTGCTCAAGCGATGGCCCTGACGGACCCTCGGACCGAGGGTCGGTCGAGCCGGCTCCGCCGCCCGGCCCCGGCCCTGCTGCTCGGGATCGGCCTGCACCTGATGGTGTCGTTGCCGCTCCTGGTCGCGCTCGTCGCCTTCAACCGGCCCCAGTGGCACCCCATCGCCGACCTGGCCCAGACCGAGCTGCGGGTCCGGGACGTCGGCACCCGCCACTCCCCCCTCGTCGGCCTGGCCGGCCGGATCGGCCCCTGGTACGACCCCGGCAGCCACCCCGGTCCGCTCAGCTTCTGGGCCCTCGCCCCGATCTACCGCCTGCTCGGCGGCACCGCCTTCGGGCTCAGCGCCTCGGTCGCCGCCCTCCACGCCGCGGCCTACGGCCTGGTGCTGTGGCTCGCCCACCGCCGGGGCGGGATCCCGGTGATGGCCGCGGTCGGGGCGGCCGGCATCCTCCTGGTCCGGGCCTACGGGGCCGTCGTCCTCCTCGAACCGTGGAACCCGTACCTCCCGGTCACATGGTGGCTGGTGCTGCTGCTCGCCGCCTGGGGCGTCCTCGACGACGACCCGCCGATGCTCGTCGTCGCCGTGGCGGCCGGGTCGTTCTGCGCCCAGACCCACCTCCCCTACCTCGGTCTGGTCGGTGGGCTCGGCGGTGCGCTCGCCCTCGTGTCGGGCTGGTGGATCTGGCGGGGCCGGGCCGTCGACGGCCCCGGGGCCCGCGCCCGCCGGGTGCGGTACCTCGGCGCCGCGATCCTGGTCGGGCTGGTGCTCTGGACGCCGCCGCTGATCGACCAGGTCGACGGCACCGGCAACCTGGGCCGGATCCGGGAGCAGCTCGAGCACCCGGACGGGGCGCCGGCCGGCGTGGTCCAGGGCGCCCGCGAGGTGGTCCAGCGCTTCGGGCTCGACCAGTGGGTGCACGCCCAGGACATCGGGGCCTCCCCCACCGGGTCGCCGTGGAACGCCAGCGGGCTCCTGGTGCTCGGGCTCTGGGGGCTGGCCGCCCTGGCCTGCTGGACGGGCTGGGTCGGCACCGCACCGCTGCGGCGCCTCCACGCGGTGCTCGCGCTGAGCGTCGGGTTGTCGTTCGTGGCGTCGAGCCGCGTCACCGGGGAGCTCTGGTACTACCTGTACCTGTGGGCGATGGGCCTGGCCGCCCTCACGTTGGTGGCGATCGGGTGGACCGTCGTCCTGGCCGCCCGGGAGCGGATCGGCACCCGGGAGCCCGCCCTCGGTCGGCTGCGCCGGGCGAGCATCGTGGTCCCGGTGGTCGCCGGTCTGGTGCTGTCGGCCCTGTTCCTGGCCGCGGCCCCGTCGACCGAGCCGTCCCGGCCCGACCTGTCCGATGACCTCGGGCGGGCCGCCGACGAGACGATCGCCGCCCTCCGCACCGGGGACCTGCCCGGCGGCGGGGCCGACGGCCGCTACCTGGTGCGGTGGGACGACCCGGTCGCCATCGGCTCGCAGGGCATCGGCCTGGTCAACGAGCTGGAGCGGGCCGGGATCACCGCCGGCGTCGAGGTCGGGCACCGGGTCGGCGGCACCCGTCACCGGGCCATGACCCCGGACGACGCCACCGCGGCCCTGGTGCTCGCCGTCGGGCCCGCGATCGACGCCTGGCAGGAGCGGGGCGAGGGCGCCGGGACCGAGGTGGCCCACGTCGACACCCGCACCCCGGCCCAGCGGGAGGCCGAGGCGGCCCTCGGCGCCCGGATCGACGCCGCCCTGGAGGAGGGCGGGTTCACCGAGCGCCGGGCCCGGTGGCGCAGCGACGTGTTCGGGGCCGCCCTCGACACGAGCCTGCCGGCCGCCGTCCGCGACGACCTCTACGACTACGTCGGCTTCCACGCCCCGATCGCCGTCTTCCTCGTCGACCCGAGCGAGTTGCCCACCTGACGAGCCCGGTGTCGCGAGTTGGTGTCTGACACCAAGTGCGCGTCAGGTCGGGGGGACCGGGGTGCGGGCGAAGGGGACGATGCGGTCGGCGAGCCACTGCCACACCGCGGTCTGGGTGCCGTCGCCGTAGTGGCTGCCGTCGGGCCGGACGACGACGCCGTCGATCGTCTCGCGGAAGCGGCCTCGGGGGCACAGCAGCTCCCCCAGGTCGAGGAACGTCGCCCGGGGGCCGAGGTCGGCGGCGTAGTCGCGGAACACCCCGTTCACCCAGGCCACCCGCTCCGGGTCGTTGCGCTCGCTGGTCGGGCCGCCGAGGCGGGGGTCCGCCTCCCGCATGCACGGTGGTCCGACCACGGCGAAGCGGGCCTCGGGCGCCACCGACAGCACCGCCTCGACGCCGTCGTCGAGCCCGGCCCGGATGAGGTCGCGCATCTCGTCGGTGCCGCTCCGCACCGTCTCGCCGTCGACCAGGTGGTCGTAGACCTCCCACGCCCCGAACTGCACCAGGACCACGTCGGGCCGGGCCTCGGCCGCGGTCGCCATCCAGTGGAAGGGCCAGCCCTCGCACCCCTCCGACGACGTGTCGAGCTGACCGCCCGGGAGGGCGAAGCCGGGGACGACGCCGCAGCCGATCAGGGCCGCCGAGGTCATCTGGAGCGTCGGGGGCACGACCGGCTGGGCGAAGCTCAGGGTCCAGGCCACGGAGTCGCCGGCGACCATCACCTGCACCGGACGGTCCTCGGGCACCGGCGCCAGGCCACCGGTCGTCGCCGCCCGGCGGACCACGTCCGACACCGTGGTGACCGTCGGCGGGACGGTGCTGGGCACTCCCCGCTCGGCCGACGCCAGGGCCGGCGGCAGGCCGGTCGGGCCGGCCGGGGCCGTCTCGGGCACCCGCAGCGTGCCGGCGACCAGCAGGCCCACGGCCAGGCCGGCCAGGCCCACCGCGGTCCCCGCGGGCCGGGCCCCGAGCGGGCCGGGCAGCCGGAGCCGCAGCCCGGCGATGCCGTGCTCCCGGACCGGCCGCTCGACCCAACGGTAGGAGGCCACCGTGAAGGCCGCCGCGACCGCGGTGCGGAGGGCGAAGAGGGCCGGTCCCTCCCACGGCGCGCCACCGTCGAGGCCGGTGCGGGCCGGCGTCAGGGCGATGTCGACGGGCCAGTGCCAGATGTAGAGGCCGTAGGACACCGTCCCGACGGCCACGAGCGGTCGCACGCCGAGCACCCGGGCCAGGACGGTCGGCCGGCGCGGCAGGGCGACGGCGGCGACGACCCCGGCGGTCGCCACCGCGAGGGCCAGGAAGCCGCCGCGGTACATCCACCGATCGGCCTCGGTGACCAGGGCGAAGGCGGCCACCACGGCGACGGCCCCGGCCCCGCCGGCCACGGCGAGCGTGCGACGGGCCCGGTGCAGCGGCCAGAGGGCGGCGGCCACGGCGAGCGCGGCCCCGACGAGGAGCGAGTGGGCCCGGGCGTCGGTGCCGTAGTAGGCCCGGGACACCTCGACCGGGCCGCGGACCAGGACGGCCATCCACGCCGCCGAGGCCACCGTCGCCACGACCAGGACGACGAAGAAGGTGCGGGCCCGGCGCACCGATCGCAGGGTCAGGGCGGTCACCGCCGGGAACAGGAGGTACCACTGCTCCTCCACCGACAGCGACCACAGGTGGCGCAGCGGTGACGGCACCCCGGCGAAGTACGACTGCTCGCTGAGGATGAAGCGCCAGTTCGCCACGTAGAACAGGGCGGCCAGGCCGTCGGCCCGCACCGACGCCCGCTGCGCCGGCTCCACCAGGAACGGGGCGGCCACGCCGATCACCGCCAGCAGGACCAGGACGGCGGGCAGCAGCCGACGGGACCGGCGCAGCCAGAAGCGACGCAGGTCGATCCGGCCGGCGGCGACGCGCTCCCGCAGCAGGAGGGTGGTGATCAGGTAGCCGGACAGGACGAAGAAGACGTCGACGCCGAGGAACCCGCCGGGGAGCCACGACACCCCACCGTGGAAGAGCAGGACCCCGATGACGGCCACCGCCCGCAGCCCGTCGAGGGCCGGGTTGTACGGCAACGCCCCGGGCCGACGCGCCGCCGCGGGGGGCGCCGGGTGCGCGTCGCTCACCATGCCGTCGGTCACGTTAGCGACGCCCCCGGCCCGGCGATCCCCGTTCCGTGGACCGGTACCCGCCGTCGACGGCGGTCTTCCGCCCACGGTTGGGGACAGGTGCCCCGCAGGGCGGTGGGCATCAACAGCCGGGGAGCGCGTCGGGCCCGGGCCGGGGGGCGGTCTCGAAGACCGCCGTGGGGACGCCGGCGTCGACGATCCGACCGGCGGCGTCGATCACCGCGGCCGGCTGGGCCGGGTCGAGCACCAACAGGCTGAGGAGGCCGTCGACCTCGCCGGGCCCGTCGAGGCCGAGGGCGGTGGCGATCGCCTCCCGGTCCCGGTCGCCCGCCGCCCGCTCGGAGGCGCTGCGGACGTCGGCGACGGCCACCTCCCGGGCGGCCGGGTCGTCCCGCCACCGGGCGATGGCCCCCTCGCCGGTGACGACGGTGAGGAGGGCGTCGTACTCGCCGGGGCACAGCACCCGATGGGGCTCCCCGGCGGCCGACGAGCTCGGGTCGACCCCCACCGTGACGCCCCGTCGCTCCAGCCCGAGCACGAGCCCGAAGCCCAGGCCCCCCAGGTAGACGGGGTCGTCCCAGCGCACCAGGTAGGTCGCGTCGTGGTCGATGTGGGCGGCGGCCTCCCGGCTGAGGACGGCCTCGGTCGCCGACGACCGCTCGTAGGGGATCGGCTGGGCCGACACCCGCACCGCGGTCCCGACGCTGAGCAGGGCCACCAGGCCGAGCGCCACGGCCTGCCGCGGCACCCGGTCCGGGAGCCGCACCCGGTCGCGGGCCAGGACGGCCCCGCCCCAGCCGAGGGTGAACACCTCCAGGGCGACCAGGACCACGATCCAGCGGAACGTGTACAGGTAGACCGCCCCGAACACGCGGGACACCGCGACCACGCCGACGACGAGGGTCATCCCCACGACGCCGTTGAGCCGGGTGAGCGTCGGAGCCTCCCGTCGGACCGCCACCGCCACGGCGACGGCGGCCCACGCCGTGACCAGGGCGAGCCCGGGCAGGATCGACCCTCCGACCCCCGTCGACGGGGCGACCCACGGCCCGACCGGGCTCGACCCCTGGAGCACGGCCTCGAGGCCCCGCCCCGGGCCGATGGCCTCCTCGTCGGGCGACCCGAAGTGCTGGAGGAGGATGTCGACGTTGCTCGGGTCGTGGCGCACGACGTCGGCGATCGGCCCGGACCACAGGGCGAGGCCGACCACCGCGGCGACCGGCACCGGCGCGAGGCGGCGGGCCGCGGCCCGCAGGTCCGACCGGGCCCGGGGCCGGTCCCGCACCGCCAGCCAGCCCGTCGCCACCCCGACGAGCGGCGGGACGAGGGGGCCGTAGCCGACGTGGCCCTGGACGGCGTACGTCGCGCCGGCGACGACGAGCACGAGGGGCCAGCGGGCACCGTCGAGCACGGCCCAGGTGCCGAGCACGGCGAGCAGGAACGGCACCAGGGCGACCCACGGGTTCCACGGCTGGGACAGGGCGTCGAGCCCGAACCCGCCCACCATCAGTAGCGCCACCGCGCCCCACCAGAGGGTGACGGCCCGGCTCGTGCGCCGGGCCACCAGGGCGACCGAGGCCGCCAGGCCGGCCGCGTTGAGCAGGGCCGTGGCGGCGGCGAAGGCCCACGAGGAGCCGCCCAGCACCCGGTAGAGCGGCCAGGCGGCCCAGAACATCAGCGGTCCGGGATGGTTTCCCTGGGTGCCGTCGTCGGCGATGATCCGCCCCGCCGCCCCGACCAGCGGCACGTGCTCGGGGATCGAGAGCATCCGCAGCTCGGCCTGAGCCTGGTCCCCCGTCGGCGCCCACGGCCGGAACGCCAACACGACCACCAGCACGACGACCGGCAGCACCACCAGCCCCGCCACGACCGGCCAACCACCGGCCCACCCGACGAACCGGGGACGATCGCGGTGGCCCTGGCCCCCGGGTTCGTCCCCAGTTGCGGGGGAACGGGAGGAGGTCGACGACCTCAGTAGGGCCACACCGACGGGTCGTGGCCGAAGACGCGGGTGAGCTGGCCCAGCCCGACGGTGATCAGGACCTTGATCAGCACGTTGCGGGCGAACCAGGGCAGCTCGAGGGCCTGGTGGACGGCGTTGGCGACCCGGGCCTTGGGCCGGAGCTTCTCCCGGCGGTACTCGGTCATCGACTCCGAGCGCCCGACGTAGCGCCACCGGCGACCGGCGAACAGCTCGGCCAGGATCGCCAGGGTGACGCCGATCGAGCTGAACGAGTCGTGGATCAGCATGGTGCCACCGGGGGCGACCCGGGCGCCCCAGTCCCGGATGTCGGCCCGGGCCGGGCCGAAGCGGTGGGCGCCGTCGATGTAGAGGAGGTCGATCGGGTCGTCGACGTCACCGTGGGCGGCGTCGCTGAAGGCCCGGACGTGGCGGACGCGGTGCCGGACCCCGGCGGCCTCCAGGTTGGCGTTGAACACGTCGTGGTCCTGGGCCGCCTCGTCGACGAAGCCCTCGATCTCCTGGGGGCCCCGGTCGTTGCCGGCGTGGGGGTCGATCGCCACCAGCTCGACGGAGGGGTCGGCCGCCCGGGCCAGCACGACCATCGACCGGCCCCGGAAGCTGCCGATCTCGACGATCCGGCCACCGGAGGCGACCCGTCGGGCCGACTCCCACAGCAGACGGGCCTGGCCGTCGGTCATCCAGCCCTCGACGCCGGCGACATCGGCGAGGGTGACGGCGAAGTCGGGGGCGGGGCTGGTCGGGTCGGCGGACGTGCTCATCTCGGGGCGATCCAGTCGGGTCGGGGTCGGTGCTCTATCGTGGCGCGTCGCCCGCCGGGGCAGGGGCCGACGGCCCACCCTAGTGGCGGGCCTCCTGCGAAGCCCTGATCCGTGACCGCCGACGCCCCCGTCCCCGCTCCCCCGCCTCCCAAGCTCGGCGACGTTCCTTCCGCGCCGCCTCCCAAGCTCGGCGACATCGCTGCCGCGGCCGGGCTCCAGCGGGTGCACATGATCGCCTGGCGCGACCTCGACGACGTCGAGGCCGGCGGCTCGGAGGTCCACGCCGCCATGGTGGCCAAGCTGTGGGCCGAGGCCGGGCTCGACGTCCTGATGCGCACCTCGTGGGCCCAGGGCCACCCCAACCACGGCCGCCGCGACGGCTACGAGGTGGTGCGCAAGGCCGGCCGCTACCAGGTCTTCCCCCGCACCGCCCTGGCCGAGGTCCGCAAGACCTATGGGCGCCCCGACGGCCTGGTCGAGATCTGGAACGGCATGCCGTTCTTCTCGCCGCTGTGGGCGACGGTCCCCCGCGTCGTCGTGCTCCACCACGTCCACGGCGACATGTGGAACATGGTGCTGCCACCGAACGCGGCCAAGGTCGGCTCCACCGTGGAGAGCCGCATCGCCCCGCTGATCTACCGCCGCAGCCGGATGATCACCCTCTCGCCGTCGTCCAAGGAGGAGATGGTCGAGATCGGGTTCCGGCCCGAGCGCATCGACGTGGTGCCCCCCGGAGTCGACCCCCGCTTCACCCCCGCCCCGCCCGGGAGCCCCCGCAGCCCCCACCCGCTCGTCGTCGGGGTGGGCCGGCTGGCCCCGGTCAAGCGCTGGGACCGCCTCATCCGGGCCGCGGCCGCGGCCAAGGTCCACGTGCCCGACCTCGAGCTGGTCGTCGCCGGCACCGGCCCCCAGCGGGACGAGCTGGAGGAGCTGGTCCAGGGCCTCGGCGCCCAGGAGTGGGTCACCCTGCCCGGACGGATCAGCGACGACGAGCAGCTCGACCTCTACCGCCGGGCCTGGGCCGTGGCGTCCTCGTCGGTGCGGGAGGGCTGGAACATGACGCTCACGGAGGCCGCGGCGTGCGGGACGCCGGCAGTCGCCACCCGCATCCCGGGCCAGGTCGACGCCGTGGCCGACGGGGTCAGCGGCCTGCTCGCCGACGACGACGCCGAGCTGGCGCAGCACCTGGTCGCCGTGGCCGGCGACCCGGCCCGACGCGACCAGCTCGCCGCCGGGGCCCTCGCCCACGCCACCCGCTTCACGTGGGAGAACACGGCCCGCTCGATCCTCACCGCGCTGGCCGAGGAGGCCGACCGCTGGCACGATCGACCCTGGCGGGCGTGGCGGAGGCGGTGACGAAGGAGCCGGGGGCCCAAACGGCCGTCGATCGGCTCCGGGCCCAGAGCGCCGTCATCGCCCTGGCGGTGGCGTGCTACCTCCCGCTGCTCCTGACCCACCGGGGCCAGGTCGGCGCCGACACCAAGACCTACCTCTACCTCGACCCCGACCGGCTGCTGCGCCGGGCCTGGTCGATGTGGGACCCGAACGTCGGGCTGGGCACGGTGCCCCACCAGAACATCGGCTACCTGTGGCCGATGGGGCCGTTCTACTGGGCCTTCGAGCACCTGGGCGTGCCCGACTGGATGGCCCAACGGCTGTGGCTGGGGTCGATCCTCTTCGGGGCCGGCCTCGGCGTCCGCTACCTGATGCGGACCCTGGGCCGGGAAGGCCCCGGCGTCACCGCGGCCATGTTCCTGTACGCCCTGACGCCCTACGTGCTGACCCTGGGCGCCCGGATCTCGGCGCTGCTGCTCCCCTTCACCGCGCTGGGCTGGATGCTCGGGCTCACCATCCGGGCCGGCCGCGAGCGCACGTGGGTGCACCCGGCGCTGTTCGCCCTGGCCGTGCCGACCTTCGGCTCCTCCAACGCCACCGCCCTGCTCCTGGTGGGGCTGGCCCCGGCGCTGTGGGTCCCCTACGCCACGTTCGTCCTCCGGGAGATCCGGTTCCGCCAGGCCCTCGGGGTGGTCGCCCGCATCGGGGTGCTCACCGTGGGCGCCTCGCTGTGGTGGATCGCCGGGCTGTGGGCCCAGGGCTCCTACGGCATCGACGTGCTGCGGTACACCGAGACGGCCCGCACCGTCGCCAACGCCTCGGCCGCGCCCGAGCTGCTGCGGGGGCTGGGCTACTGGTACTTCTACGGCAACGACAAGCTCGGCGCCTGGATCGAGCCGTCGAAGGCCTACACCCAGAACCCGGTCCTGATCGCCCTCACCTACCTGACGCCGATCATCGGCCTGCTGGCCGCGGCGACGGTGCGCTGGCGGCACCGGGCGTTCTTCGTCGGCCTGGTCGTCGGCGGGCTCGTGGTCGCGGCCGGCGCCCACCCGTGGGACCAGGGGGCGCCGGTGGCCCGGGGCTTCCAGGCCTTCCTCGGCTCCCAGGCCGGGCTGGCGATGCGGAGCCTGCCCCGCGCCGTCCCCTTGATCGCCCTGTCGTTGGCGGTGCTGACCGGTGTGGCCGTCGACGCCCTCGCCCAGGCCCGGCCCCGCCTCGAACGCCCGGTGGCGCTGGGCCTGGTGGCCCTGGCCATCGTGGGGCTGCCGCCGTTGTGGCTGGGCCAGATGGTCGCCAACAACCTCCAGCGCGACGAGGACCTGCCGGCCTACTGGACCGAGGCCGCGGCCGGCATCGACGGGCGGGGCCGCAACGCCGACGGCGTCTACACGTCCCGGGTGCTGGAGGTCCCGGGGACGGACTTCGCGTCGTACCGGTGGGGCGACACCGTCGACCCGATCACGCCGGGCCTCACCGAGCGCCCCTACGTCGCCCGGGAGCTGATCCCCTACGGCACGCCGGCCGCGGCCGACCTCCTGAACTCGCTCGACCGCCAGATGCAGGAGGACCTGCTCGACCCGGCCGCCGTCGCCCCCCTGGCCCGGCTGATGGGCGTCGGCGACATCGTGCTCCGCGGCGACCTGGCCTACGAGCGCTACAACCTGGCCCGGCCCCGTCAGGTCTACGCCCTGCTCCGCGCCGCCGCCGACGTCGAGGAGGTCGCCGGGTTCGGCGGCACCGACCCCAACGTCCCCGACCCGCGGCTGCCGCTGGTCGACGAGGTCGAGCTGGGCGCCGACCCGGCCCTGGCCAACCCGTCCAAGGTCACCCTGTTCGCGGTGGAGGGCCCCGACGGCGAGCCGGCGATCGTCGCCGCCAAGCCCGTCGGGAGCACCGTGCTGGTCGCCGGCAACGGCGACGGCCTCGTCGCCGCCGCCGCCGCCGGGCTGATCGACGGCACCGAGCTGGTCCGCTACTCGGCGACGGCCGCCGCCACCGGGGGCGGCGGGGCCGACGAGCTGCGCGAGGCGGTGGCCGACGGCGGCGCCCTCGTCGTCACCGACACCAACCGGCGATCGGGCCGACGGTGGGGCACGGTGCGCGAGAACGACGGTGCCACCGAGACCGCCGACGAGGAGCCGGACCCGCACGACCCGAGCGACAACCGGCTCCCCGTGTTCGAGGGCGCCGGCCCCGAGGCCCAGACCGTCGCGGTGTGGGGCGGCGGGGTCTCGGTCTCGGCCACCAGCTACGGCAACGCCATCACCTACACCCCCGAGGACCGGCCCGCCGGCGCCCTCGACGACGACCCCGAGACGGCCTGGTACACCGGCGCCTTCGCCGACGCCGAGGGCGAGGCGATCACGATCACCTACGACGAGCCCCGCACGACCGACCGCATCCGCCTCGTCCAGGCCCAGCGGGGCGTGCAGAACCGGTGGGTCACCCAGGTCCGGCTCCGCTTCGACGAGGGGCCCGACATCGTGGCCGACCTCGGCCCGGAGTCCCGCACGACCGACGGGCAGTGGGTCGACATCGGCGAGCGCACCTTCTCCACGGTGACCGTCGAGGTCACCGACACCGACATCGGCTCCCGCGACGTCTACGACTCGGTCGCGGCCATCGGCTTCGCCGACATCCGCCTGGGCGACGGCGACCTCCGCATCGACGAGTCGTCCCGGGTCCCCACCGACCTGCTCGACGCCCTGGGCGAGGAGTCCGACGACCTGCCCCTGGCCATCGCCCTCACCCGTCTCCGGGCCCGGGCCACCGCTCCCCTCCGCGCCGACCCCGAGCCCGTCATGGTCCGCGACGTCGAGCTGCCGACGGACCGCTCGTTCGGGCTCACCGGCACCGTCCGCCTCTCCGACCTGGCCCCCGACGAGGTCCTCGACCAGCTCCTCGGCCTGCCCTCCCCGGAGGAGGGTGGCATCGCCACCTCGGCCTCCCGGCACCTGCCCGGCGACCTCCGGGCCCGGCCGACGGCCGCGGTCGACGGCGACCCGGCCACCCACTGGAGCCCGGGCTTCCTCGGCCAGGACGGCGAGTGGGCCTCCTACATCCTCCCGGAGCCGGTCACCTTCGACCACATGGACCTCCAGGTCGTGGCCGACGGTCGCCACAGCGTGCCGACCCGGCTCCGCATCGTCGCCGACGGGGTCGACGCCGCCGTGGTCGACGTGCCGCCCGTCGAGGACCGGCCCGAGCCCGACGCCGTCGTCGCCGTCCCGCTCGACCTGCCCCAGCCGGTCACCGGGCGAGAGGTCACGATCGTCGTCGACGCCAGCCGCGAGGTGACCACCACCGACTGGATCTCGGCCGCACCGGTCGTGATGCCGGTCGGCATCGCCGAGTGGGGCATCGACGGCATCCGCGAGCCGGTCCCCGACGGCCCCTTCGACTCCGGGTGCCGGACCGACCTCCTCACCGTCGCCGACGCACCGGTCGCCGTGCGGGTCACCGGCGAGGTCGCCCGGGCCCTCGACGGGCAGGCCCTCGACCTCACCCTCTGCGGCGCCGATGCCGACGGCCTCGACCTGACCGCCGGCCCGGTCCGGCTGGCCACCGCCGCCGGCCGGGCCACCGGGCTCAACCTGGACACGCTGACCCTGCGCTCCGCCGCCGGGGGCGCCGCCGACACCGGCGCCGGCCCGGTCCTCCCCGCCGAGGCGCGACCGCCCGCGGTGCCGGTGGAGGTCACCCGCTCCGACCGCTACCGCCGCACCGTCGAGGTCGGCGCCCGGACCGAGCCGACGTGGCTGGTGATCGGCGAGAGCCACAACCTCGGCTGGCAGGCCAGCGTCGATGGCGAGGACCTCGGCGAGCCGGTGCTGGTCGACGGCTACTCGTCGGCGTTCCTGCTGCCCCCCGGGGACGAGCCGATGGTGGTCGAGGTGGTGTGGGCACCGCAGCGGGTCGTGCTCGGGGCGCTGGCCTTCTCCGGGCTGGCCGCGCTCGTCTGCGTGGCCCTCGCCCTCCGACCCTGGCGCTGGCGTCGGGCCGCTCCGGCGGGTGCGGCCCCGGCTCCCGGCGTCGGCGGCCCGCTCGACCCACCGCCCGCGCCGCTGTCGCTCGCCGGGGTGCTCCACAGCTCCGGGACCGCCCCGGGCTGGCCCGCGACGGCGGCGACCGTGCTCGGTGCAGCCGTCGTCGGTGCGGCCACCGTCAACCCGGTCGGCGGGCTGGTGCTCGGCGCCGCCGCTCTCCTGGTGCTCCGCTCCGCCGCGGCCCGGCCGCTGCTCACCCTCGGCCCGGCCGCCCTGCTCGGGCTGAGCGCCGCCTACATCGTCCTCCAGCAGCTCCGCCACCGCTTCCCGGCCGGCTTCGAGTGGCCCACCCGGTTCGACCGCGTCACCGGTGTCGCCTTCCTCGCGGTCCTGCTCCTGGGGCTCGGGGTGCTGGTCGACCGGCTCCGCACCGGCTCGTGGACCGACGAGGGCCCCCGACCGGGTGGCCGCGACCACCCCGAGTAGTCCGTCCGGCCCGATCTGCACGGTCGGTCCCGATCCCCTCAACCGGCCCGGGCCGATGCCGATCAGGGAGAGGCCGTGACGACCGTCCCGGCGCCCGATCGCAAGGGGGGCGTCACCACATGTCGAGAGCGCCCGTCCGGGGGAGGGATGGCCGCGCCGGAGCCGATCTGGCGGTGATCGTGGCCATCGCCACGGTCGTGGCCGCCGTGGGCATGCACCTCCGCCTGGTCGATCGGCTCGTCGAGGCCGTCGATCCGACCGCCTCGATCGACCTCAACGGCCTCGTCGCCCTCGCCGTGCTGGCCCCGGTGGCCGCATCGGTCTTCGCCCTCCGCCGCTACCGCGACGCCATGCGGGTCCGGGCCGAGCTGGCCCGCCTCTCGCTCCGGGACGGCCTGACGGGCCTCCCGAACCGGCTCTACCTCACGGAGTGGCTCGACCAGGAGCTCACCCTGACCCGCCGGGCCGGGAGCCGGGTGGCGATCCTCTTCGTCGACTGCGACCGGTTCAAGGTCGTCAACGACACCCACGGCCACGAGGTCGGGGACGCCGTGCTCGTCGCCCTGGCCCGCCGGCTCGAGGCGTGCATGATCGACGACAGCGACCGGGTGGTGCGCTACGCCGGGGACGAGTTCATCGTCGTGTGCCACGACGACCCGCTGCGGCCGGCGGCGACGATCCGCCTGGCCCGCCGCATCCTGACCGCCCTGGACGAGCCGTTCGAGGTCGGGACCGAGAGCCTGCGGGTCTCGGCCAGCATCGGCGTCGCCGTGAGCGACGGAGCGATCCTGGCCGAGGACCTGATCCGCCGGGCCGACTCGGCCATGTACGACGCCAAGGGCCGCGGCGACGGCCGGCCCGTCGTCTACGACGAGAAGGTGCACGGCCGGAGCTTCAGCCCCGCCATCCTCGAGCCGCAGCTCCGCCGGGCCCACGAGCAGGGCGAGTTCCGGCTCGTCTACCAGCCCGTGGTCGACACCCCGACCGGGCAGATGGTGGCGGTCGAGACCCTGGTCCGCTGGGAGCACCCCGAACGGGGCATGGTCTCCCCCGCCGAGTTCATCCCGGTGCTGGAGGAGTCCGGCCTGATCGTCGAGGTCGGCGCCTGGATCCTCCAGGAGGCGCTGCGCCAGGCCCACGAGTGGAACGAGGCCAACCCCAACCGCCCGCCGCTGCGGGTCACGGTCAACGTGTCCGCCCGCCAGCTGGCCCAGTCCGGGTTCGAGCAGACGGTGCGGTCGGCGCTCCTGGCGACCCCGGTGCCGCCCGGGTCGGTCTGCCTGGAGATCACCGAGGGCGCGTTGATGGTCGACATCGACGCGGCCTGGAGCACCCTGCGGCTGCTCAAGCGGATGGGCATCAAGCTGGCCCTCGACGACTTCGGCACCGGGTACTCGTCGCTGTCCTACATCCGGCGCTTCAGCCTCGACATGCTCAAGATCGACCGGTCGTTCGTCGAGGGCCTCGGGCAGTCGGCCGAGGACACCGCGATCGTCGAGCACGTGATCGGCATGGCCCGGGCGCTCGGCATGGTGACCGTCGGCGAGGGCATCGAGACCCCGCAGCAGCTCGCCGAGCTCCACCGGCTCGGTTGTGACCTGGCCCAGGGCTACCTGCTCAGCCGGCCGGTCGCCCCGGCCGAGATCTCGGCCCTGCTCCGACGGGGCGGGTCGCTCGGCCGGCCCGACCCGGCCCACCTGGCCGCAGCGGACGATGCGCCGGCGGCCCCGGCCCGGCGCCCGCTCCTCGGGGCCCGTCCCTTCGACGCCCTCGACCGGCCCCCCGATGCCGCCGCCGTCGGCGCCCCGGCCTGAACCATCAAAGGCCGGGCCTATGGGTTGCCCGTGGTCCGGGTGTCATCTGAGGTCAGACACCTTCCGCGCACGGGTCGCGGGACATCGCCTCGCAGGGTGCGGCACGGAAGGTATCTGACCCCGGCGCTCGGCGACCGCCGGGCCGGCGTCACACGGGGACGACAGCTCCCTCGGAGGCGGCGGAGCGGTAGCAGGCGTCGACGACCCGGTGGGCGCGGAGGGCGACGGTCACGTCGGGCCAGGCCGGGGTGCCGTCCCGGACGCAGCGGACGAAGTCGCCGTCGGGGTTGGGCGTCTCGATGCCCCGCTCGGCGCAGGCGTCGAGCAGGTCCTGGCCCTGCACGGTGACGGCCTCGGCATCGGCGTCCATCCAGGTGACCGGGCCGAACCAGTCGTCCTCGACGTGGATCCACCGGTTGGCGCAGTGGACCTCGACCCGGCGGAGGCTGGGCCGGGTCAGGACGTCGTGCCAGATCGACGTGAGGTTCCCGAGGGCGCCGTCGGCGAACACCAGCTGGGCCGTCATCACGTCCTCGATGCCGTCGTGGCCGTGGTGGTTGGCCGAGCGGGCCGCCACCGACGTCAGCGGGCCGACGACGTGCTCCAGCATGTCGATGTCGTGGATCGAGTGCTCGATCAGGGTGCCGGCCCCGGCCCTGTCCTTGTCGGCCCGCCAGGTCGAGGCGTAGTGGCCCTGGGTCGGGATGTACTGGTCGTCGCGGAACACCACCGCCATCACCGGGCCGGCCGCCGGGTCCTCCCGCAGGGCCTTGGCCAGGTTGAACGCCGGTGAGCGGCGCAGCACCAGCCCGCACTGGTTGACGACGCCGCTGACGACCACCCCGTCGACCAGGGCCTCGGCCCGGGCCAGGTCCGGGGCGAGGGGCTTCTCGCAGAACACCGGCCGGCCCCGCTCGACCGCCTTGGCGACCAGCCGCGGGTGCTCGGAGGTCCAGGTGCAGACGTAGACGGCGTCGCAGGTGTCGAGGACCTCGTCCTCGCTCGCGGCGACGGTCGCCCCGCTGGCCGCGGCGAAGGCCTCGGCCCGGGCGGTGTCGGGGTCGTAGACGCCGGCCCAGGCCACGTCCTCCCCGCTCCCCCGCAGCATCTTGGAGTGGAACGTGGCGATCAGCCCCGCTCCCAGGAACCCGACCCGGACCGTCATG
>CAYQGF010000029.1:0-18532 GCA_964416885.1 uncultured Iamiaceae bacterium | reverse complement strand
AACGCCGTCCCGTCGTCGAGCCCGAAGGGGCCGTCGTCGGTGGCGGTGACCGCGTCGACCTCCACGACCCGGCGAGCGTCGACGTCGACCTCCTCCACCCCATCGACCCCGACCCGGACCACGACCACGACGGCCTCCCCGACCACGACCACGACGGCGACGGCCTCCTCGACCACGAGGGCGACACCTTCGACCACGACGGTGCCTTCGACCACGACGGTCTCGACGGCCACCACGACGGCGTCGACGTCGTCGACGACGGGTTCGGGACCGACGACGACGGGCTCGACCTCGACGTCGGGCCCGACCTGGGGACCGACGACCTCGACCTCGACGGCGGGCTCGACGTCGACCCGGCCGACGCGGTCGACGGCTACGGCTACGACGTGGACGGCGTCGACGCGGACACGCCGGCCGAGCTCTCGCACGACTTCGAGGACACGCTCTGAACACCTCCACCCCCACCCCCCGCCCCCCGGTGCGGCGATGAGCCGCGACGTCACCCGGGCGCTCGTCGCCGTCATCGACGAGGCCCTGGCCCAGCTCCCCGTCTCGCCCACCCGCGACGCGGTGCTCGAGGTCCGCGCCCGCCTCCTCTCGCCCCTGCGCGTCGCCGTGGCCGGAAGCGTCAGCTCCGGCAAGTCGACCCTGGTCAACGCCCTCCTGGGCCAGCGGATCGCCCCGGTCGACGCCGGCGAGTGCACCCGCCTCGTCACCTGGTTCCGCTACGACCACCATCAGCGCATCGAGGTCCAACGGCGCGACGGCAGCGTCACCACGGTCCCGTTCGCCCCTGGCAACCAGCTCCCGTCCGACCTCGGCGTGCCGGTCGACGAGGTCGCCCGCCTGATCGTCCACCTCTCCAACGAGCGGCTGCGCGACCTCACCATCATCGACACGCCCGGGCTCAACACCGTCACCGACGAGAACCAGCGGGCGACCGCCGACGCCCTGGGCCTGGGCGACGCCACGGCCCGGGAGGCCGGCGACTCCCGGGTCGCCATGAGCGACGCCGATGCCCTGCTCTTCCTCACCCCGCACGTCCGGGAGAGCGACCTCGAGGTCCTGGAGCAGTTCCGGGCCCTGTTCGCCGCCTCGGGCCTCAGCGCCGCCAACGCCGTCGGCATCCTCAGCAAGGTCGACCGGCTGGCCCCCGACGGCGACCCGTGGCCGGTGGCCCGACGCCTGTCCGAGGCGGCGAAGGAGCGGCTGGCCAACGTGGTCGCCGACGTGGTGCCGGTGATGGGCCTGCTGGCCGAGACCGGTACCACCGACGCCTTCACCGAGGACGACGCCTTCGCCCTCGAGGAGCTGGCGAAGCTCGACGAGCTCGACCTCGAGGACGCCCTGATCAGCCCGCAGGACCTCTTCGACGCCGAGGTCCCCGAGGTCGACCGGGACCGGCGCCGGCGCCTGCTGTCGATGCTCGACCTGCACGGCATCGCCGTCGGTGTCGAACTGGTGCAGGACGGGGCCAAGGGGGCCGGGGCGATCCTCCGGGGCCTGCGCCAGCGCAGCGGCGTGGAGCCCCTGTCGGACATCGTCGAGCACGAGTTCACCCGTCGGGCCTCGGCGCTGAAGGCCCGGGGCGGGCTGGCCGACCTCCGTCGCATCCTGGCCCAGGCCCAGGGCGAGGAGGCCGTGGTCGCGGTGGCGATGGCCGGTCCGTTGGAGCGGGTCGAGCTCGACCCGGCGCTCCACGACCTGCGCATCCTCGACGCCCTCCGCGCCGTGGAGGAGGGGTCGGCCCGGGTGCCCGAGGACCTGGTCGAGTCGCTCAAGCTTCTGGCCCTGGAGGAGACCCCCGCTCGTCAGCTCGGGCTCGACGATGCCGCGGACCCGGGGGAGGTCGCGGCCGCGGCCTCCCGGGCGGTGGCGGCGTGGGCCCGCTACAGCAACGACGTGCGGCGCACCCCCGACGAGCGCCGCCTCGGTGAGGACGTGCGGGAGTGGTACGAGCTGGTCTGGGACCAGACCGGCGTCCGGCCGCCGCGCGCCGTGACCGCGACCCCGGCGGCCGTGGCCCCGCCGGCCCCGGGCGCGCCGACCGTCCCGCCGACGACCTACGGCGGGCAGCCGTCCTACGACCCGAACGCCTACGGCCAGCCCAGCGCCTACGGCCAGGGCTACCCCCAGGCCGCCCCCTACGACCCGGCCACCTACGGCGGCCAGCCCACCGCCCATCCGCAGGGCCAGCCGCAGCCCCAGTACGACCCGGCGGCCTACGCCGCCGGTCAGCCGGCGGCCCCTGCCGGCTACGACGCCGCGACCTACGGCTCGGCGGCGTACGACCCCGCGACCTACGCCCCCTCGACCTACGACCCGGCGGCGTACGGCCAGTTCGCCGCCCCGCAGGCGGCGCCGGCCGCGGCGCCGGCCTACGACCCGAACGCCTACGGCCAGCCGGGCACCCCGGCACCGGCGCCGGCCTACGACCCGAACGCCTACGGCCAGCCGGGCACGCCGGCGCCGCCGCCGGCCTACGACCCGAACGCCTACGGCCAGCAGCCGACCTACGACCAGGGGTACCAGACCTACGGCCAGGGCTACCCGCAGCAGTACGCCCAACCGACCCCGCCCCCGGGCGCCCCGCCGCCGGCGTCGGGGCCGGGGGCGCCGGCGGTGCCGCACGTCGGCCCACCGCCGCCCCGCACCGCCCCGCCCCCGTCGGCGCCGCCCGATGCCGCTGCGCCCCCCACGCCGGCTCCGGCTCCGGCCCCGAAGCCGAAGCCGCGGGAGGACCCTGTCATCGACGGGTCCTCCACGGGGTCGACTTCAGGGGGCCGTCGATGACCGCCGACCCTGCCGACGCCTCGCCGCCCCCGCCTCCGCCCCCTCCTCCGCCGGCCCGGCCGGGGCCGTCGGCCGTCGGCCCCGCTCCCGCGGCCCCGGTGCCCGGCCCGCCGCCGGCTCGTCGGGGCCCGGCGACGTCCTCCTCCGGACCCCCGCCGCCGGCCCCGCCTGCGCCGCCTGCGCCGGCCCCGCCTGCGCCCGCCCCGTCCCCCCCGCCCGTGGCTCCCGCGCCGGCGCCGGCTCCCGCCCCGGCGCCGGCCCCCGCCTCTTCGGCCCCGGCTCCCGCCCCTCCGACCGCTCCGGCCCCGGCCCCCGCCGCCCCGGCCCCGTCCGCCGCGCCCTCCGGCCACCCGCCCGAGGAGCCGAAGGCGAACCGGCCCCCCGGGCTGCCCGCGATCGTGGCCGAGGTCCTGCGCCTCGCCAACCGCACCCACACCCTCACCAAGCAGGTCGGTGCGACCGACCTGATGACGAAGATCGAGGCCGAGGCCGCGAGCTGGAAGGACAACGAGGTCCGGATCGTCGTCGCGGGGGAGATCAAGCGGGGCAAGACCAGCTTCATCAACTCGATGCTGGGCCAGCCCGGCCTCCTCCCCGTCGACGCCGACGTGGCGACCAGCGTCCACCTCGCGGTCCGCTACGGCGAGACGCCCCGGATCGAGGCCGTCCGCCGCCTGCCCGACAGCGATGCCGAGGAGCGCATCCCGATCGGCCCCGACCAGTTGGTCGACTACGCGTCGATGCAGGGCCGGGCCGTCGCCCGCGAGAACGTGGTCGGGGTCGAGGTCGCCATGCCCCACCCGCTGTTGGAACGGGGCCTGGTCGTGATCGACACGCCGGGGGTCGGAGGGTTGTCCCGGGGCCACCGCGACAGTGCCCTCACCGCCCTCCGCTACGCCGACGCCCTCCTGTTCGCGGTGTCGGTGGAGGAACCGATCTCCCTGTCGGAGCTGCGCTTCCTGGCCGAGGCGAGCGAGCGGATCGACACCGTCGTGTTGATCCTCACCAAGGTCGACTCCTCCTCGGACCCCGAGGCGATGATGGCCGAGGACCGCGGGAAGCTCCGCGACTACGTCGAGGTGCTCCGGCGCGAAGCGAGCGCAGCCGACGCCGACGAGGACGCCCGGGAGGCCGTCCGCCGCTTCGAGCGGGCCCAGAACGCCCCCTTCATGCCGGTGAGCAGCCGTCTGGCCGACAAGGCCCAGGCTCGTCTGGCCGCCGGTCGGACCGAGCAGGCCACCAGCCTCTACGCCCGCAGCGGCTTCGCCGACATCTCCTCGGTGTTCGACCGGACCCTCCAGAACCGCGAGCTGGTCCGCATGGCCAACATCCTCCGGCTGGTCGGCCACGTGCTGGCCCGGGTCGAGTCCGAGCAACTGGCCCAGATCCGGGTCGCGGCCGGCGACGTCGAGGCGGTCGAGACCGAGCTCAAGGCCCGTCAGGCGCAGCTGGAGGAGCTGGCCCCGAGCCAGGCCCGCTGGCGCCAGCGCCTGGCCGGCGCGGTCCAACGCATCCAGGCCGACCTCAACCGGGTGATCGGGCGGGAGATGACCCGCATCGACCGCGTCTACCGGGAGCACATCGACAGCGTCGGCAAGAACGTCGACCCGGTGATGGCGAACCTGGGCAACGACCTGGAGCAGTCGATCAACGCGGCCTGGAACTCGATCGCCTACACCTTGGGCCAGCGGCTGGCCGAGGCGGTCGACAAGATCGCGGCCGAGTTCAACCTCGAGGAGATCGTGCTCGAGCTGCCCCAGGACGCCCTGCCCGACTACCTCCGCGACCTCGGGATCAACGACCGGAGCGACCCCAACGCCGGCAAGGTCAACCTGGTGGAGGACGGCCTCCCGTCGCTCCTGTCGGCCAGCGCGCTGGGCTCGGTCGCGGCCTCGCTGGTCGGCGGCATCGCCGCTCCCGTCGTCCTGCCCGGGCTGCTGCTGGCCGCACCGGTCGGCTACATGCGGTACAAGAAGCGCCACCAGGTGCAGGTCCGGCAGGACTACCTGCGCATCGTGCGGGAGGTCGGGGCCCAGGTCCGCCAGGAGTTCCAGGCCGAGTTCGTGCTCAAGATGATCGAGGCCCGGGAGGGGGTCGAGACCACCATCGACGCCGCGATCACCACCCGCAAGCGGGCGATCGAGTCGCAGCGTCGGGAGCTCCAGGCCCTGCTCAAGGAGTCGAAGGCCGACCAGCAGCAGCGTCGGGCCACGGCCGAGAAGCAGGTCCAGGGGGTCCGGGCGCTGCGGGCCGACGCCGATGCCCTGCGGGCCAAGGTCGACGCCGCCCTCGGCACCCCGACCCCGACCTGAGGACCGGACGAGGTCGACTCACCTGGGGCCCGACCCCAAGTGAGTCGCCGGCCCGTCCGGGTCAGGCCTGGAAGGGCCCGTCGCCGATGTCGACCGCGGCCACGTCGGCGTAGCCGTCGCCGTCGAGGTCGGCCACCGCCACGTCGTCGACGAAGTCGCCGTCGGTGTCGGCCGACACGATGTCGACCTGGCCGTCCTGGTCGACATCGGTGTAGGTGACGCCGTTGTCGATCACGGTGTCGGCCACGCCGTCGCCGTCGGTGTCGATGACCGCGTAGTCGATCGCCCCGTCGCCGTCGGTGTCGGACACGATCGTCTCGGCGAACCCGTCGCCGTCCCCGTCGACCTGGGCGGTCTCGACGATGCCGTCGCCGTCGAGGTCGGCGGCCGCCGAGTCGACGATGCCGTCGCCGTCGGTGTCGACCTGGGCCGACTCGAACACGCCGTCGCCGTCGTTGTCGTACACCTCGAGGTTGGTGAGGCCGTCGGCATCGGTGTCGACCGCGGCGGCGTCGAAGTTGCCGTCGTAGTCGGAGTCGACGACGACCGTGTCGACGAACCCGTCGCCGTCGAGGTCGGCGATCACAGTGTCGGCCAGGCCGTCGTAGTTGGAGTCGTCGACGATGGCGTCGGTGTAGCCGTCGCCGTCGGTGTCGACCTCGGCGATGTCGACGACGCCGTCGCCGTCGGTGTCGTAGCCGACGACGTCGACGAACCCGTCGCCGTCGGAGTCGAGGGCCACCGCATCGGCGACGCCGTCGCCGTCGGTGTCGATCACGGCGCCGCTGGCGTCGTCGTCGAGGTAGTCGCTCATCGTGGTTCCTTCCGTCCGCCGGTGTCGGCGCTGTGTAGGTGGCTGGACGTGAGAGCCGCCCCCGGGGAGCGAAGTTCCCGTCGACCCCCTGGGGCCCCCACCCGGGGCCGGGCACCCTCGCGGGGCCGTCCCGCGGCGGGCTCGGCTCAGGCGGTGGTCGAGCCGGCGCTGGCCAGGGCGAGCAGGAAGTAGACGACCCAGCCGACCAGGATCAACCCGGCACAGACGGCGTTGACGATGAACGCCGTCTGGGCCTGCGGGTTGCCCTCCTTCTTGGCCTCGTTGGCGAAGTAGAGGCCGACGAGCGGGCCGGGCAGGCAGCAGAGGAGGGTGGTCGCGGCGGCGACCCAGGCGAACGTGAGGTTGTTGCTGCTCGTGGCCCCGGGCGCGGCGCCGGTGGGTGCCGTCGGGGCGTAGGGCGCCGGAGTGCCGTAGCCGGTGGGCTGGCCGTACGCCGCCGGGGCGACGGGCGCCGCCGGTGCGGGCGGGGCCGGGCTGTAGGCCGGGGGCGGCGCCGCGGGTGGCGCGGTCGGGGCCGGAGCAGCCGGCGCGGCTGGTGGCGCCGGGGGTGGGGCCGGGGTCGGCCCCTTGCCCAGGTCGGGCCCGGCGCCACCGCGGGGCGGGGGTGCGCTCACCTGGATCGGCCCCGACGGCACGGGTGCCTGGGGCAGGCCGTGGTCGACCGCACCGGCGGTGCCCTCGAGGGTGCCGGAGAACTTGGCCGCGCCGAGCACGACCGCGCCCTTGGGGTCGTCCCAGGTGCTGACCCGGTCGCCGTAGCGGGCGCCCATCCGCTGCTGGACGATCGGCAGCCGGCTCGACCCGCCGACCAGGTACACCTTGGTGATGTCGGCGGTGGTGAGCCCGGCGCTCTCGATGGTGCGGCCCATCTCCTCGACCGTGCGGTCGACGTCGGCCGAGACCAGGCCCTCGAACTCCTCCCGGGTGACGGTGATGTCGCGCTCGAGGGCGCCCACGTACACCGAGGCCCGGGGGTTGCGCGACAGCTGCTCCTTGGCCGCCCGGGCCTGGGTCAGCAGGTCGGCCGCGGCGCGGCGCCACGACCGGTCGTCGCTGGTCTGCATGTTCTCCCACACCGTCGGGTCCTGCCGGCCGACCAGGCTCCCCAGGTGTTGGTACATGCGGTGGTCGAAGTCCTCGCCGCCGATGCGCTCGGTCCCGCCCGGCAACCCGACGACCTTGAAGGACGTCTCGGTGCGACGCATCACGCAGGTGTCGAAGGTGCCGCCGCCGAGGTCGTAGACGGCGACGTGCTGGCCGACCTCCAACGGGTCGTCGACGTAGTGGGCGGCCGCGACCGGCTCCGGGCAGAACTCGACCCGGGCGAAGCCGGCGTCGCGGGCGGCGCCCCGCAGGACGTCGATGCGCTCGGGGCCCCAGCGGGCCGGATGGGTGAGCACGACGTGGTGGGGGTCACCGCCGTGGGTGGCCCGGGCCGCCTCGGTGTGGGGGCCGAGGAGCGCCTTCACGGCCTCGGTGATCGGAACGGCCTGGCCCCCGAGCAGGAGCGTGTGGCCCTTGCCGAGGCGCCGCTTGGGCGCCCGCTCGACCCGCTCGGGGACGATGACGGCCTGGTTGTCGGCCTCCCGGCCCACCACCCAGGTGCCGTCGGCCGACAGGAGCACCACCGACGGCACGCGGCGGTCGCGCCCGACCTCGACGGCCTCGACCACCCCGTCGGCCCAGGTGGCTCCGGTGGTGTTGCTGGTACCGAAGTCGATCGCCAGGTTCCACATGCGCGTCTTCCCGATCCTCCGAGCGGTGGGGCTGGTGTCGCGGAGGCCCCCGCCCCACGGCTGCCGCACTCTAGGTCCGCACGTCCGGCCCCGGCGACGGGGAGCGCCCCCCTGCGCGGCCGGCCGCGCCCCGGACACGCGCACATGGTGTCAGACACCAAGTGCGCGTGGCCCCGGGTGGGTCAGCGGCGGGGGCGGTCTCCGGTGTCGACGCGCACGGCGGGGACCTCGCCGGTGATGGCGGTCATGCGGAGGAACACGTCCTCGAGGGTCTGACGCCCGGCCCGGAGGTCGGCCAGAGGGAGGTCGTTGGCGGCCAACCAGGCCGTGAGGGCGCTGATGTTCGAGGGCGTCGGCTCCAGGCCCACCAGGTACTCCCCGGGGGCGACCTCGTCGACGGCCGCCATGAGCGTCTTGCCCAGCGCCGCCGTGTCGAGCCCCGGGGGGGCGCCGAAGCGGATCTCGGCGCTGCCGCCCGACCGCATCAGCTCGGCCGGAGTGCCGCTGGCGACGACCCGGCCCCGGTCGACGATGACGACGAGGTCGGCGACCTTCTCCGCCTCCTCCAGGTCGTGGGTCGTGACGACGACGGCGACCCCGGCCGTGCGCAGGTCGGCGACGAGCTGGCGGACCAACAGGCGACCGGCCGGGTCGATGCCCGCGGTCGTCTCGTCGAGCAGCACGACCTCGGGCCGGCCGACGAGGGCCAGGGCCAGCGACAGCCGCTGCTGCTCCCCACCCGACAGGGTGCGGTACGGCGCCCGGCCCCGGTGGCTGAGGCCCACCCGCTCGAGCAGCTCGACCGGGTCGTCGGGCTGGGCGTGGAAGGCGGCGACGAGGCGCAGCATCTCGAGGGGCCGGGCGCCGGCGTAGACGCCGCCCTCCTGGGGCATGGCGCCGATGTGGGGCATCAGCCGGGCGTGGTCGGCGGCCGGGTCGAGGCCGAGCACCCGCACCGACCCCCCGGTCGGGCCCAAGAGGCCGACCATGGTCTCGACCGTCGTGGTCTTCCCCGCCCCGTTGGGGCCGAGGAGGGCGAGGACCTGGCCGGGGTCCACGGTGAAGCTCACACCGTCGACCGCCAGGTGGTCACCCCGACGGACGACCAGCCGGTCGACCTCCACCGCTGTCATCGATCGCGACGGTACCCCTGCCCTCCGACCACCCGAAATCCCCCGCCGGGGCCGCCGGGGCCGGTCGCTCCGCCCCCTGCGACGCACCGGCGTCGGATACCGGTGCGTCGCACATCACCCCAAGTCAGGCGACCATCAGCCGGCGAGCGACCCGCAGCGCCACCACGCCCAGGGCGAGGAGCGTGCCCCCGGTGCCGACCAGGAATGGGGTCTCGGAGCCGGTGCGGGCCAGCTCGGTGACGCCGCCCGTCGAGGCCGGGGACCAGGCGACCGGTGAGGGGCCCGCGACGGGTCCGACCGGGGTGCGCACGGGGTCGACCGGCGTGGGGGTCGCGGTCCAGGGGGTGTCGGTGACCTCGGTGACCTCGGTGGCGCTGCACCCCGACGAGCCCGACAGGGAGGCGACCTCGCCGTCGGGGGCCGAGGTCACGACGACCGTGAAGTCGGTGTCGCGGGGCAGGTCCCGGCTGACCACGAGGGGACCGTCGGCGCCCCCCTCGACCAGGTGGCTCTCGCCGGCGTCGGGGCTGGCCCCGTCGACCTCCGGCCACCGCACGTCGTAGAAGGTCCGGGTGACCTCGTCCCGGCCGAGGGCGACGTGGAGGACGGGACCGTCGGTGGTGCACTCGAGCTCGATCTCGGCGCTCGGGCCCACGCAGTCGGCGACTCCGTCGAGCGAGGCCACCTCGACCCCGTCGGCGAGCACCCGGGCCTCTCGTGCCCGCCCCTCGGCCAGGCCGTAGTGCTTGGCGAAGCTGACGTTCGGGGCGTAGGTGGTGACCTCGCCGGCGAGGTGGACCTCCCACCCGGTCTGCACCACGTGGTCGGGGTCGATCAGGCGGAACTCGAAGGTCTCCCCGAGGTCGTCGCACTCCGGGGTGATGGTCGCGGTCGGGCTGTCGAGGCAGTCGATGTGCTCGGTCAGGCTGACGTCGGCCATGTACTGCGAGCTGATCGTGATCGTGGCCTCGGTGTCCTCCGGGACGGCGGCGAAGCCGTTCACGGTGGCGTCGACGTCGACCGTCTCGGCCGTGGTCGTGGTGCCGTCGACGGTCGTCACGACGACCTCGAACTCGGCCGGCACATGACCGCCGCTGTTGGTGAGGGCGTAGGCGAAGCCACCCTGGGGCTGGCACTTGGGGGCGACCGACGCCGCCGGCTTCGGGGGGAACTCATTGGCCCCGGCCGGGGTGGCACCGAGGCCGAGCACGGCGGCCAGGGCGATCCCGGCCACGAGGCGGCGGGCTGCTCGATGCGAGGGGAAGGGGGTCACGACTCTGCTCCTTGTCGGTGGGGGCGGACGTCGCCCCCGGGACCTGCCGATCGTCCCGGTCCGAGGCCGCCGGGGCCTCCGGGATCGCTACGCAATTCCTGTCCGGGACACGCGGTCGACGGCCCCCCGGTGCCCACGGTGGTGTCCACCACGCGGCCGCGTCGTGCCGCCAGGCCGGTCAGGAGGGCCGCGCCGGCCTCGTCGTCCACGCCGAGCGCGGCGAGCACGTCGACCAGGTGGCTGGCCAACAGGGAGAAGCCCCCGTGGCCCAGCCCGGGGACGACCTCGGGCGGCCCGCCGGGGCTCGGCGGCCCCCCGGCAGCCCGGCGGAGGAGGCCGGCCAGCCCGGCGAGGGCGGGCTCGCCGGGCCAGACGGCCGCCAGGAGGGGCTCGTCGGCCACGGCCCGCGCCAACGCCGCCACGACCCGGTCGAGGGGGAGGCCCGGGGCGCGAGGGGTCGGCCCGGCGGCGCGGTCGTCGCTCACCGGGTCATTGCACTGCCACCGCCGGCGGCCGGCCTCCGTAGGCGCTACGGAAAACCGACGACGATGCGGGCGGCGCCGGCGGTCTGCCAAGCTCCTCCGATGGCGGTGTGGCACCTGGCGGGCCGGGACGACGAGCTGGCTCGCTGCGTCGAGGTGCTCGACCGCGGCCGGGGGCTCCTGCTGGTCGGCCCGGCCGGCGTGGGCAAGAGCCGACTGGCGGCCGAGCTGGGCGCCCTGCGGGCCGACGCCGGTCACCTCGTCGAGCACCTGACGGGCAGCCCCGCCGGGGCCGACCTCCCCCTCGCGGCGGTCGCCCCGTTGCTGCCCTCCGACCTCGCGGCGGCCGGCGTCCCCGTGCTCGTCCTCCTCCGCCGGGCGGTGCAGGAGCGGGCCGAGGGCCGTCCCGTCACCCTCGTCGTCGACGACGCCCACCTGCTCGACGACGCCTCGGCGCTGCTCGTCCACCAGCTGGTCGTCGCCGGCGAGGTCGAGCTGGTGGGGACCCAGCGCCCGGGCGCGCTCGCCCCGGACCCGGTGACGAGGCTCTGGCGCGACGACCACGTCGACCGGGTCCCGCTCGGCCCCCTCGACCGGGCCGCCACCGTCGAGATGGGCCGGGTCATCGCCGGCCGCGACCTCGACCCGGCCCGCGAGGACGAGCTGTGGCGCCTCAGCCGGGGCAACCCGCTCTACGTGCGCGAGGTCCTGCTGGCGGCCCTCGACCGACCGTCCGAGGACGGCTCGTTGCTGGGCTCGGTGGTCCAGGGCGGCGCGGCCCGGCTCACCGACCTGGTGCGGCTCCGGCTCGGCGACCTCGACGAGGCCGGCCGCGACGCCGTGGTGCACATCGCCTTCGGCCAGCCCCTCGGCCCGGGTGAGCTGGAACCGATCGTCGGCCCCGACGTGCTCGTCGACCTCGAACGTCGGGGCCTGCTCGCCAGCACCGTCGACGACCGACGGATGAGCATCCGCCTGGTCCATCCCCTGTACGGCGAGGTGCTGCGGGCCGGGGTGTCGGCGTTGGAGGCCCGGCGGGTCCGGTACCGGCTGGCCGAGGCGTTGGCCGCCACGGGCGCCCGCCGCCGGGCCGACACCGTGCGCCTGGCCGCCTGGTCGGTCGACGGCGGCTTCGAGGTGGCACCGGCGCTGCTGGCCCGGGCCGCCCACACGGCCCGCTTCTCCGACGACCTGGACCTGGCCGAACGCCTGGCCCGCCGGGCCCACGAGGTCGCCCCCACCTTCGCCACCGGCCAGGTGCTCTTCGACGTCCTCTACGAGCAGGGCCCGCCCGAGCCCGCCGAGGAGCACCTCGTGCAGTGGGCGGCCCTCGCCGAGGACGACGCCGAGCAGGTCCAGGTCGCCCTGGGCCGGGTCATCACCGCCTTCTGGCGGCGCGGCGACGAGGCCGCGGCCCTGGCGGCCCTCGACGAGGCCGACGCCCGGCCCCCCAATCGCTCCACCGAGGCGGCTCGCGCCCTCCGGGCGACGATCCTCGCCTACGCCGGGCGGCCCCAGGAGGCGCTGGCCATCGCCCCGCCGCTCCTGGAGCGGGAGCCCGACCGGGTCCTCGTCCAGGCCGCCCTGGCCGCCACCCAGGCCCTGCGCAGTGCCGGCCGGCCCGAGGAGGCGCTCACCGTCGTCGACGCCGCCATCGAGGCCTACCGCCGCATCGGCGACCAGTTCCTCCTGTTCGGCGCCGGGGTGCTCGGGGCGGCCCGGATCTCGTCGCTCATCGACGCCGGGCGCCTCGACGAGGCCGACGCCGAGGTCCGGGCCGCCCTCGACGCGGCGCGCCACGTCGGCAACTACCGGGCCGAGGCGCTGTTCGGGCTGACCCTCGGCTGGCTCGAGTTCCACCGCGGCCGGTTCGGGGCCGCCGCCGACACCTTCGCCCGCAGCGGCCGGACGATGGCGGCGGTCAACCACGAGGGCATGGCCCGCTGGGGGTGGTGCCGGGCGGCGCTGGCCCGGGCCACGGGGGGCGACGCCGACGGTGCGCAGGCCGCCCTGGCCGAGGCCGAGCGGTTCGAGGGCCACGCCGCCCAGGCCTACGAGAGCACCCTCCACCTCGCCCGGGGCTGGACCGCCTGGTTGACCGGCCACCCGGCCGATGCCCGCGTCCACTTCCGCACCGGGGCCGAGGTGTGCCGGGACCGGGGCGACGGGCAGGGCGAGATGCTCTGCCTGCACGACCTGGCCCGCATCGGCGACGCCGCCGAGGTGGTCGACCGGGTGGAGGAGCTGGCCCCGACCACCGACGGAGCCCTGCTGACCGCGGTGGCCGGGCACGTCCGGGCCCGCGCCACCGGCGACCTGGACGGGCTGGCCGCCGCGGCCGAGGCCTTCGCCGCGGTCGGCACCTGGCTGTGGGCCAGCGAGGCCGCCACCGCGGCGGGCGAGGCGGCCCGGCGGGCGGGGGACCAGCGGGCCGCGGCGGCCTGGGACCGGCGGGCCGCGACCTGGCGGGGCCACTGCGACTCCGTCCGCACCCCGGGCCTGCTCTCGAACCCCGGACCGGTCCCCCTCACCCGCCGCGAGCGCGAGGTCGCGACCCTCGCCGCCCAGGGCCTGGCCAGCCGCGACATCGGCGAGCGGCTCTTCATCGGCACCCGCACCGTCGAGAGCCACCTGGCCCGGATCTACGGCAAGCTCGGCATCCGCAGCCGGGCCGAGCTGTCCCGCCTCCTCGACGGCGGGGCCGAGGCCATCGTCGAGTGACCTGACCGCATCATTGCGAACTTTGAGTGCTTTGTTCCGCTCGGCGGTCTTTTCCGCTCAAAGTTCGAGAGGGGTGAGCGCCGGGCCGGCCGGAACCTCGACCGGGCCGGTCGGGTGGGACCACTAGCGTCGTCCCGTGCTCGACATCAGGCGCATCCGTACCGACCTCGACGGCGTCAAGGCCGACCTGGCCCGCAAGGGGCTCGACGGGTCCGACGTCGAGGCCGTGGCCGTGGCCGACGCCCGCCAGCGGGAGGTGACCGCCGAGCGCGACGAGCTGCGGAGGCAGGTCAAGGCGCTGTCGGCCGACGTGGGTCGGCTCCACCGCGAGGGCAAGCCGGAGGAGGCCGACGCGATCCGGGAGGAGAGCCGGCGCCTTGGCGACCGGGAGGCCGCCCTCGCCGCCGAGGCCGAGGCCCTGGCCACCGAGGTGCGCGACCGGCTGCTCGCCATCCCCAACACGCCGCACCCCGACGTCCCCGACGGGGCCGACGACCGCGACAACCCGGTCCTGCGGGTCACCGGCTTCGACCCCGACGGCTACGCCCCCTGCCAGCGGGTGCCGCACTGGGAGACCGGCGCCGAGCTCGGCATCCTCGACATCGAGCGGGCCGTGAAGCTCTCGGGCTCGATGTTCACGATGATGCGGGGCGCCGGTGCCACCCTGGCCCGGGCGCTGTGTCAGTACGCGCTCGACGAGAACGCCGACCTCTACGAGGAGGTCCGGCCGCCGACCCTCGTCACCACCGCGACCCTGACGGCCACCGGGCAGCTCCCCAAGTTCGCCGACGACGCCTACGCGGTCCCCCGTGACGACCTGTGGTGCATCCCCACCGCCGAGGCCCCGCTGACCTCGATCGCCGCCGGCGAGGTGCTGGCCGAGGCCGAGCTGCCGATGCGGCTGATGGCGTACTCGCCCTGCTACCGGCGCGAAGCCGGATCGGCGGGCCGCGACACCCGGGGGCTGCTGCGGGTCCACGAGTTCGACAAGGTCGAGATCTTCGCCTACGCCACGCCCGCCCAGGCCCCGGCCGAGCTCGACGCCATGGTCGCCCGGGCCGAGGGCCTGATCGCCAGCCTCGGTCTGGCCCACCGGGTCATCGAGATCTGTGCCGGTGACCAGGGCCAGGCCCACCACCGCAGCTACGACCTGGAGGTCTACGCCCCCGGCGTCGACCAGTGGCTCGAGGTGTCGTCGATCTCGTGGCTGTCGGACTACCAGGCCCGCCGGGCCGGTGTCCGCTACCGGCCCGAGGGAGCCAAGGGCAACGAGCTGGTGCACACCTTGAACGGCTCGGCCCTGGCCGTCCCCCGGGTGTGGGCCGCCATCGTCGAGACCCACCGCCAGCCCGACGGCACCGTCGCCGTCCCCGCCCCCCTGCTCCCCTACATGCGAGGCCAGACCGTCATCGGCCCTCGGGACTGACGAGGGCGACGGTGCAGCGGAGCCCGGGGGCGCGGGCCAAGCGGACATCGGCGGTGACGAGCGGGCACCCGAGCTCCTCGGCCAGGGCGACGTAGGCGGCGTCGTACGGGGTGACGTTCGCCCGCAGCTCGTAGGCCCGGCGCATGAGCGGCAGGGTCGGGAACCGGGTCAGGTCGAGCTGGCCCAGGTCGTCGAGGGCGGCCGAGAACCGACGGGCCGGAAGGTCGCCGGCGAGCCAGCGGCGGCGGAGCACCGACGTCGTCTCGACATCGACCAGGTCCGGGGCGACCAGGTCCCCGCCCCGCACGAGCCGGTCCCGGGCGAGGTCGCCGTCGTGGTGGTCGTCGGCCAGGGCGTTGGCCAGGACCGAGGCGTCGACGACGATCACCGGCCCTCCCGGTCGGAGGCCAGGTCGTCGACGGCCTGCTGGAGCCCGACGCGGCCACTGCGGCGTCGCGCCGTCCGGGCGAACAGCTCCTCGACCGAGGGCCGTTCCGCCAGCCGGGCCAGCTCGGCCGCCAGGTACTGCTGGAGGGACTGACCGCGCTGTTCGGCCTTGTGCTGGAGGGCGGCGTGGACCTCGTCGGGGAGGCCACGAACGAGGATGTTGGGCATGAAAGCATTCTGCTATCAGACGACCCCGCTCGCCACCGATCTGGCTCAGGCGGCGCGGCGGCGGGCGACCTCGTGGAGGTGGTCGGCGGTGGCGATGCCGAGCAGGCGCTCCTGGTCGTCGACCAGGGCGACCCAGCCGGCGTCGTCGAGGAGCAGGGCGGCGAAGGCGTCCTTGAGTGTGTAGCCCTCGCCCACCCGGGCGTCGAGGGCGACGGCGGCGTCGCCGGCCGTGCGGCCCACGGCGGCGTCGCCCTCGGTGGCCGAGTACCGGAGCACGCCGACCAGGCGGCCGTCGTCGAGCACCGGGGCGTGGGCCCAGCCGGCGGCGTCGAGCTGGCGCCGGGCCTCGGCGAGCGGCATGTCGACGGGGACGACGACCGCCGGCTCGACCACGTCGGCCCGGTCGAGCGGCACCACGTCGAGCCGCTTGAGCCCGCGGTCGGAGCCCACGAAGTCGGCCACGAACTCCGACGCCGGCTGGTCGAGCACGACCTCGGGGGTGTCGTACTGGGCCAGCACGCCCCCGACCTGGAGGACGGCGATGCGGTCGCCGAGGGTCACCGCCTCGTCGACGTCGTGGGTGACGAACACGGTCGTCTTGCGCACCGTCTGCTGGAGGCGCAGGAACTCCTGCTGGAGCCGGTCCCGGCTGATCGGGTCGATGGCGCCGAAGGGCTCGTCCATGAGCAGCACGGGCGGGTCGGCCGCCAGCGCCCGGGCCACGCCGACCCGCTGGCGCTGCCCCCCCGAGAGCTGGTGGGGGTAGCGGTCGCGGTAGTCCTCGGGGGGCAGGCCGACCAGGTCGAGCAGCTCGTCGGTGCGGTCCCGGGTGCGGGCCTTGTCCCAGCCCAGCAGCCCCGGCACGGTGCCGATGTTGGTGCCCACGGTCTGGTGGGGGAACAGCCCGACCTGCTGGATCACGTAGCCGATGCGCCGGCGCAGGGCGACCGGGTCGACGTGGGTGACGTCCTCGCCGTCGAGGAGGATGCGGCCCGACGTGGGCTCGATCAGCCGGTTGACCATGCGCATGGTGGTGGTCTTGCCGCAGCCCGAGGGCCCCACGAGCATGCAGATCTCGCCCTCGGCCACCTCGAGGCTGAGGTCGCGCACGGCGACCTGCCCGTTGTCGTACGCCTTGGTCACCGAGTCGAGCGTGATCATGGGTGCCCTCCGGGGGGCTGGGGAGTGCTGGTACCGTGACCCATTCCGGCCGGAAAGACCTGATTTCCGATCGGGTTCGTTGGTTTTACGGTGCGCGCAGGCTACCGTCACGCCGGATCCCACCACCTGACCCACCGACCGCGGCGTGGCGGTCGGCCGACCGGAGACCCGGGGCGCGGACGACGAGGACGCGGGAGGGCACCGTGCAGACGCAACGAGCGAGCCGTTCGGCATGACCGCGCTCCTGGCGGTGAACAACACCGACAAGTGGCTCTGGGGCGAGTGGTTGGGCCGCGAGGTCAACCAGCAGAAGATCCTCGACGCCACCCGCGAGCACGTCGTCCTCACCGTCGCCGCCGTGGTCATCGGGCTGGTGATCGCCGTACCGGCGGCGATCCTCGTCCACCGCCACCCCCGGCTGAAGGGCCTCGTCCTCGGCGTGGCGGGGGCGCTCTACACCATCCCGTCGCTCGCCCTCTACGGCCTGCTCGTGCCCTACACCGGCCTCACCTACCGCACCGCCCTGGTGCCGCTCGTGCTGTACACGCTGCTGATCCTGGTGCGGAACACGGTCACCGGGCTGGAGCAGGTGCCGGCCGAGGTGCGCGACGCCGCCGACGGCATGGGCCTCAGCCGGGGCCAACGGCTCTGGAAGGTCGAGATGCCGCTCGCCCTCCCGTCGATCATGGCGGGCGTCCGCATCGCGACCGTCAGCACCATCGGCATGCTCACGATCGCTGCCCTGGTCGGCCTGGGCGGGCTCGGCAAGCTGATCCTCTCGGGCCTCACGCTGCCGATGCGCACCGCGGTCACCGTCGGCGTGGCGCTGTCGATCCTGCTCGCCGTGGTCGCCGACGTCGGCCTCGCCCTGGTCGGGCGGTGGTTGACGCCGTGGACCAGGCGGCCCCGTCGGCGCTCGGCGGTCGACCCGGCCACCGAGGTCGACGAGGTCGCGGTGCTGCCGGACGGGGCGGTCGTCGTATGACCGTCGCGCTGCTGGCCCGGGCCACCACGCCCGACGACAACCTCCTGGTCCAGACCCTCGACTACCTGCGCGACCAGGCCCACTACCGGGGCCCCAACGGCATCACCCAGCGGTTGCTGGAGCATGCCCAGATCTCCTTCGTGGCCGTCGCCGTGGCCATCGTCCTGGCCGTGCCCGTCTCGCTGTGGCTGGGCCACAAGCGCCGCTTCGGGCTGCTGGTGATCAACGTGTCCAACGTGGGTCGGGCCGTGCCCTCGTTCGCCATCCTGGTCATCGGCAACGAGCTGCTCGGACGCCAGGCGAAGCCGGTCATCGGCATCGTCGCCGTCTTCCTGGCGCTGGTCGCCCTCGCCGTCCCGCCGATCGTCACCAACACGTACGTCGGCGTGGCCGAGGTGCCCGACGACGTGCGCGACGCGGCGCGGGGGATGGGCCTGTCGGAGGGCCAGATCCTCCGCCGGGTCGAGGTCCCGCTGGCCCTCCCGCTGATGATGGCCGGCATCCGCACCAGCGCCGTCCAGGTCGTGGCCACCGCCACCATCGCGGCCCAGCTCGGGGCCGGGGGTCTGGGCCGGTTCATCATCGACGGCTTCGCCACCCGCCGCTCCGGTGGCTTCGTCAAGGTCATCGTGGGCGCCCTGCTCGTCGCCCTGCTGGCCCTCCTCACCGAGCTGGTGCTGGGCCTCCTCCAGCGTCTGCTCACCCCTCGTGGGCTGCGGTCCGAGCGCCGCGCCCGCACCTCGTCGCTGGCCACGGCCGACGACGAACCCCGCTCGTCGTCGCCCGACGAGGAGCCGGTCCTGGCCGGTGTCACCTGACGCCGACCGCTCCCCCCGACCACCGAAAGGCACCATCGTGAAGCTCACCCGCCGGCGCATCGCCGCCGCCCTCCTCGTCCCGTTGCTGGCGCTCGCCGTCGCCGGCTGTACCGACAGCGACGATGACGACCCGTCCGCCGGCGACAGCGGCACCACCACGGCGGCCGACGGCAGCACCGACAGCGGTGGCGAGGCCGCGGCCGAGTTCACCTTCACCCCGCTCGACGCCGGTGGCCCGCTCA
>CAYQGF010000028.1:0-18923 GCA_964416885.1 uncultured Iamiaceae bacterium | reverse complement strand
AGCTGGCGGGGCACCCAGATCGTGGGCGACAGCACCGACGGCCCCGGCCTCCTCGACTCGCTGCGGGTCGACCACGGCTGGGAGCCCGAGGGGCGACGGGCGCTGGTGGTGGGGGCCGGGGGCGCGGCCCGAGCGGTGATCGCGGCGCTGGCCGACGCCGGGGCCGCTGCCGTCGACGTGGTCAACCGCAACGAGGAGCGCGCCGGCCGGGCCGCGGCGCTGGCCGATGGGCGGGGCCGGGTCGCCCCGGTCGAGGCCGCGGCCGATGCCGACCTGGTGGTCAACGCCACGCCCATCGGGATGGGCGGCGACGCCGGGCTGGCGGTCCCGTCCGAGCGGCTCGGCCCCGGTCAGGTCGTCGCCGACCTGGTGTACGACCCGATCGAGACGCCCCTGCTCCACGCGGCGCGGGAGCGGGGGGCGATGCCGGTCAACGGGGTCGGGATGCTCGTCCACCAGGCGGCCCACGCCTTCCGCCTCTGGACCGGCGAGGACCCCCCGGTCGAGGTCATGTCGGCCGCCGCCGTCGCCGCCCTGACCCCGGGGCACCGGACGGCTCGCTCGGGGCCCGACCCGACGTGAGCTGCTGGTTCCGGCCGCTCACGGCGGCCGGAACACCACGCTGAGCGTTCAACTCGGGGCGGGTGGTGCCGATGGGGCCGGACCCGAACACTCCCCCGGAGGTGGGCCGTGGCCCTGCAAGGCACCCTCGACACGTTTGCCGTGACCGACCTGGTCCGGCTGCTGGCGACCACGAACAAGACCGGTGAGCTGGCGGTCGACGGCGACCGCGGCCGGGGCGTGCTCTGGTTCGTGGACGGTGCCCTGACGACCGACGACCCGGCCGGCGACGTCACCGACGCGGTGTTCTCCCTGCTCCGGATGGAGGAGGGCACCTTCTCCTTCACCGCCGAGGCCCGGGCCGAGACGGAGGGCGAGCCCCGGAGCGCCCTCGACGCCCTGGAAGCGGCCGAGGGGCGGCTGGAGGAGTGGCGACCGATCGAGGCGCTGGTCCCCACGGCGGCGGTCACGCTCGCCCTGCGAGGGGACCTGCCCCACGACGAGGTCACCGTCGGCCGGGACCGGTGGCGCCAGCTCGTGGCCGTCGCCGGGGGGACGACGGCCGGCTCGTTCGGCGAGGCCCTGGGCCTCGACGAGGTGGCGACCGGCTTCGCCGTCCACGCCCTGGTCGAGGCCGGGCTGGTCGAGGTGGGCGAGCCGACGGATGCGACCGAGGGGGCGCCGGCCGACGACGGCGCGACCGACGGGGCCGGCCCGGAGGCGGAGGCCGGACCGGTCGAGGGGGACCTGGCGGCCGTGGTCGCCCTGACGCCCGAGCCGTGGGCCGAGGCGGTCGGCCCCGAGGAGCGCTTCCGGCTGGGCGACTGGGAGGACCCCGACGTCCTGGCCCGGCCGCTGCTCCCCTCGGGGGACGCCGCCGACGAGGGTGGCGACGCCCTCCCCGACGCTTCTGCCCCCTGGGAGCCGCTCACCCCCCTCGCCGCCGTCGGCGAGGAGGCGCTGGCCCTGGACGGGGCCCTCGGGGCCACCGGTGTCCCGGAGGAGACGGCGGACGCGCCCGCGGACGAGACGCCCGACGACGGGGCCGACGTGATGGCCGGCCCGGGAGCGCCCGAGGAGCTCGAAGGCGGGCGTCCGGTCGACGCGGCCAGCCTCGACGTCGACCTCGACCGTCAGCTCGGGGCCGCGCCGTCGGGCCACAGCTACCTGGCGCCCGCCGCCGAGGACGCGGCCCTCCCCGAGCCGCTGCTCTCGGCCCCCGAGGAGCTCCTCCCGCCCCCGCCGGCGGATGCCGCCGCGTCGGACGACACCTTCGAGGCCGGTCTCTCGGCCGAGGCCTTGAGCCCGGCCGCGGCGCGGGCCGTCGCCGCAGCCGCGGGCTCGGAGCCCGACGGCACCGACGGGGACGCCGACGCCGGCCGACGGGTCCTGCGTCGGATCATCAGCACCGGCAAGGGCTGACCCCTCCCGGTCCCCGGTTGCACGTCCGGGGGGAGGTGGCGACAGACTCGGTCGCATGGTCGACCCCTCCGATGCCAGCCGCACGATCCTCCCGGCCCGGGACTGGACGCCGGCCGGGGAGTGGGACGACATCCGCTACGAGACGGCGCCCGCCTTCCCCGACGGCGACGGCGGGGGGCTGGTCGCCAAGATCACGATCGACCGGCCCGAGGTCCGCAACGCCTTCCGGCCCCACACCGTCGAGGAGCTGGTCGAGGCCTTCACCCTGGCCCGGGAGGACCCCGACGTCGGCGTCGTCGTCCTCACCGGCGAGGGCCCGCTGGCCTTCTGCTCCGGTGGCGACCAGCGGGCCCGGGGCGACTCGGGCTACGTCGGGGAGGACGCCGTCGGGCAGCGGGGCGTGGGCCGCTTCCTGGTCACCGACCTCCACGTCCAGATCCGCCGGCTGCCCAAGCCGGTCGTGGCCATGGTGGCCGGCTACGCCGTCGGCGGCGGCCACGTCCTCCACGTGCTCTGCGACCTCACCATCGCCGCCGACAACGCCACCTTCGGCCAGACCGGGCCCCGGGTCGGCTCCTTCGACGGCGGCTTCGGCGCCTCGGTCCTGGCCCGCCAGATCGGCCAGAAGCGGGCCAAGGAGATCTGGCTCCTCTGCCGGCAGTACCGCGCCGAGCAGGCCCTCGACTGGGGCCTGGTCAACACCGTGGTGCCGCTGGAGGAGCTCGAGGCCGAGACGCTCCGTTGGTGCCAGGACATGATGCGGCTGTCGCCGTTCGCCCTCCGCCTGCTCAAGGCCAGCTTCCACGCCGACGAGGACGGGCTGGCCGGGATCCAGCAACTGGCCCACGACACCAACCTCCTCTTCTACGGCTCCGAGGAGGCCCAGGAGGGCCGGGACGCCTTCAAGCAGAAGCGCCGCCCCGAGTTCGAGAAGTTCCCCAAGCGCCCGTGACCGCACCCGCCGCTCCTCCCGCCCCGCCGGAGGGCCTCGAGCTGTGGTGGGCCGGCGCCCGGCCCCGCACGCTGCCGGCCGCCGTCGTCCCGGTGGCCGTCGGCACCGCCTGTGCCGTCGGCCAGGTCCCCGGCGGGCTGATCTGGTGGCGGGCGGGGTGCGCCCTCGTCGTCGCCCTGGCCCTCCAGGTCGCCACCAACTACGCCAACGACTACTCCGACGGCATCCGGGGCACCGACGACGCCGAGCACCGGGTCGGCCCGGTGCGGTTGGTCGGGCAGGGCCTGGCCTCGCCCGGCGCCGTGAAGAAGGCGGCCTTCGCCTCCTTCGGGGTGGCCGGGGTGGCCGGCGCGGCGCTGGCCGTCGCCGTCGGCCCCGAGCTGTTCGTCGTCGGGATCTTGGCCATGCTGGCCGGCTGGTTCTACACCGGCGGCCCCCGCCCCTACGGCTACGCCGGGTTCGGGGAGGCCTTCGTGTTCACCTTCTTCGGCGTGGTCGCCACCGCCGGCTCGACCTACGTCCAGGTCGAGCAGGTCGACGGACTGGGCCTGGCCGCCTCGGTGCCGGTGGGGTTCCTGGCCACGGCGCTGCTCGTCACCAACAACCTCCGGGACATCCCGGGCGACACCGAGGTCGGCAAGCGCACGCTGGCCGTCCGGCTCGGGGACCGGTCGACGCGCGTCCTGTACGTGGTGCTGCTGCTGGGCGCCTTCCTCGCCGTCCCCCTCGTGGCGGGCCTCGGCGGCCGCCCGGCCGCGGCCGTGGCGCTGGTCGCCGTGCTGGTCGCCCAGAGGCCGGTGGTCGCGGTCCTGTCGGGCGCCCGGGGCCCGGCTCTCGTACCGGTCCTCGCCGCCACCGGACGGGTCCAGCTCGTCTTCGGTGCCCTCTTCACGCTCGGGCTGGCCCTCGGCGGGTAGCCGTCACGGCGCCATCGGGCCCTGGCGATGAACGGGTGTTCGTGTCGACGGTCACCGGCCTGTGGGTGAACCTGTGACCAACCGGTGGACGACGGCCGGTGGCGTGGGGACAGCCGAGAAACCTCGGGGACAACCCTGTGGATCTCGTCCGAGCGGTTGACCGGGCCTCGACGCGGGCGCATAGTCCTCTCACCGCAGCGGCACGGACGCAGCAACCGAGACGGACAACGACCCCGGGTTCGCCCAGGGAGACGGACCGACTCGGGAGGTGCGCACCACCGATGTGGAGGAAGCATCCACCGACCGCCTCGCCGTCGGGCCCCGGCCCGGCTGTGGAGCGGCCCGGAACCGAAGGGCCCCGGCCCGGAAGGGAAGGGACGGGCAGCAGTGCGCTCCGGCGCCCCTGGCTGCACGGAAAAAGGACATCGCCCGCCGGAGCTCCGGCTCCGACGGGCGATGGAAGTGGTCGGAACGAGGCTAACGCCGAGGGAAGATCGCATGGTGGATGCTCTCCGCCGGTGGCCCCGGGCCGCCGCCCCGCTCCGGCGGGCGCGGCGTCCGGGGCCCCAACCGTTTTCCGGCCCCGTCGCTCGTTCGCTGGCGTCAGGTGACGAGGGCGGCGACGGCGTCCGGGGCCTGGAGGTGGCAGGCGTGGCCGGCGCCGGGGACGACGACCAGCTCGGCGGTGGGGACGGCGGTCGCCAGGCGGGCCCCGAGGGCGCGGAACTTGGCGTCGTGCTCGCCGGCGACGACCGTGGTCGGGGCCGCGACCCGGTGCAGGTCGTCCCACCAGGGCGGGTCCATGGTGCCGGTGCCGCAGAGGCGCAACGATGCCGCCAGCCCGGCCGGCGGGTTGGCCCGGCGGGCCGCCAGGTCGTCGGGTGCCGGGGTGAGCCCGGCGAAGAGGGGCTGGGCCAGCCAGCGGTCGAGGAAGGCGTCGACGCCCTCGGCCTCGATCCGTCGCGCCAGGGCCTCGTCGGCCTCCCGGCGGGCCGCCCGCTCGGCCGGGTCGTCGATCCCGGCGGTGGCGCCGACGAGGACCAGCCGCTCCACCAGGTCGGGCCGGTCCAGCGCCAGCCGGAGGGCGACCCGGCCACCCATCGAGTAGCCGACGTAGGTCGCCGGGCCGGTGGCCTCGGCCACCCGGGCCGCGGCGCCGGCCAGGTCGGCCCGGACGGCGCCGGCCGTGCCGTGCCCGGGCAGGTCGGGCGCCACCACCTCGACGGCGGCGCCGAGCTGCTCCACCACCGACCGCCAGCTCACGTGGGTCTGGGTGAACCCGTGGAGGAGGACCACCCGACGTGTCGTCACCCGCCGGACCGTATCCCTACGCTGCCGGTGTGCACCCCGAGGACGTGGCCGCGTCGTTCTGCGCCGCCCTGGTCGACGAGTGGACGCGGGCCGGGGTCACCGACGCCGTGGTGTGCCCCGGCAGCCGGTCGACACCGGTCGCCCTGGCCCTCCACGCCGACGAGCGCATCGGGGTGCACGTCCACCACGACGAGCGGGCCGGGGCCTTCACCGCCCTGGGGATGGGGGCGGCGACCGGGCGCCCGGCCGTGGTCCTCACCACCAGCGGCACCGCCGGTGCCCACGCCCACGCCGCGGTGGTCGAGGCCCACCACGCCTCGGTCCCGCTGATCGTCGTCACCGCCAACCGGCCGCCGGAGCTGGCTGACGTCGGCGCCCCCCAGACGGTCGACCAGCACCGCCTCTTCGGGGCGGCCACCCGCTGGTTCGACGCCCCCGGCGTCCCCGACCGGGCCGCGGCCGACACCTGGCGGGGCCGGGCCGCCCGCTCGGTCCTGGAAGCGCTCGGTGCCGGTGCGGCCGGCCGGCCCGGCCCGGTGCACCTCGACCTGGCCTTCCGGGAGCCGCTCGTCGGCCGGGCCGTCCACGTCCCCCCCGGCCGGCCCGACGGCGCTCCGTGGACCGTCGCGGCCCCGGTCGCCGTGACCCCGGAACTGGACCGGCTCGCCGCCGTGGTGGCCTCGGCCCGACGGGGGATCGTCGTCGCCGGCGTCGAGCCGGGCGCGCCGCCGACCGGCCCGGGGTCGACCGCGGCCGCGGCCGGCCGAGTCGCCGCCGGTCTCGGCTGGCCCCTCCTGCTCGACGCCCGGCTGCGGGGCGCGGCCGCCCCCGACGCCGTCGTCGTCGGGACGGCCGACGCCGTGCTGCGGGACGTCGACGCCGCGGTCGCCCTCCGGCCCGACGCCGTGGTCCACATCGGGGCGCCGGTGGCGTCGCGGGTCGTCAACGAGTGGGTGGCGGCCGCCGGGGCTGTCGAGGTCCGGGTCGGTGCCCACGGCTGGACCGACCCGGCCCACCGCGCCGCCCTCCGCATCGCCGCCCCGGCCGCCGCGGTCGCCGACGTCCTCGTCGGCGGCCTCGTCGACGGGGCGCTCGGCTCGGTCCCCGAGCCGGGCTGGGTCGAGCGTTGGGCCGCGGTCGAGGCCGCGGCCCAGGGGGCGATCGCCGCCACCGTCGCGGCCGAGGCCGACCCCACCGAGCCGGCCACCGCCCGCGCCGTCCTGGCGGCCCTGGGCCCGGGCAGCCGGCTGGTCGTGTCGTCCTCGATGCCGGTCCGGGACCTGGAGTGGTACGGGGCGCCCCGGCAGGACGTCGTCGTCCACGCCAACCGAGGGGCCAACGGGATCGACGGCGTGGTGTCGACCGCCCTCGGCGTCGCCCTGGCCACCGGTGCCCCGACCGTCTGCCTGATCGGTGACGTCGCCCTCCTCCACGACGCCAGTGCCCTGGTCGGCGCGGCGGCCCGGCCGGTCACCCTGACGATCGTCGTGGTCGACAACGACGGCGGGGGCATCTTCTCCTTCCTCCCGCAGGCGACCGACCCCGGCGGCGCCGCCTTCGAGGAGCTGTTCGGCACGCCCCACGGCACCGACCTCCGGCTCCTGGCCGCGGCCCATGGCCTGGTGACGATCGAGCCGGCCGAGCCCACCGAGGTCGGGCCCGCGGTCCGGGCGTCGCTCGCCGCCGGTGGCGTCCGGCTGGTGCGGGTCGCCACCGACCGGGCCGCCAACGTCGCCGCCCACCGACGGATCCACGCCGCCGTGCAGGCCGCCGTCGCACACAATGGGGTCTGACCCCGTTGTGTGCCCGGGCTCCCCGGGGCTCCCCGGGGCTCCCCGGGCTCTTCGGGCTCCGCGGGCTCCTCAGGGGCGGACGAGGACGCCGAGGAGGGCCTGGAGCTTGGCCCGGGTCTCGATCAGCTCGGTGGCCGGGTCGCTGTCGGCGACCATGCCGTTGCCGGCGAACACCCGGGCCTCGGCGCCGTCGACGACGGCGCTGCGGATGGCGACGGCCCACTCGCCCTGGCCCCGGCCGTCGGTCCACCCCACGGCGCCGGCGTAGGGGCCCCGGTCGAAGCCCTCCAGCTCGGCCATGAGGGCCAGGGCGGCCTCGCGCGGCCGGCCCCCGACCGCCGGGGTGGGGTGGAGGGCGGCCACCAGGTCGAGCACCGACGGCGCCGGCGCCGACAGCTGGCCCGACACCGTGGTGGCCAGGTGGGTCACGTTGGGGAGGGCGACGACCGACGGCTCGGCCTCGAAGTCGAGGTAGGAACAGAACGGCACCAGGGCGTCGTAGACGGCGTCGATGGTGACCTGGTGCTCGTGGCGGTACGACGGCGAGGCCTGGAGCCGGGCCACGGCGTCGGCGTCGGCGGCCGGGTCGCCCCGGCGGGGGGCGGTGCCGGCCATCGGCTGGGAGCGGACCTCCCGACCGGAGCGGGCCACCAACAGCTCGGGGCTGGCGCCCAGGAAGCCCTCGACGTGGAACACGAAGCACCCCGGGAAGCCGAGGACCAGCCGGCGCAGCACCGCGGCCACGTCGAACGGGGCGTCGGCGGTGACCCGGACCTCCCGGGCCAGCACCACCTTGTCGAGCTCGCCGGCCCGGATGCGGGCGGTGGCGGTGGCGACCGCGGCGCACCAGTCGGCCGGGTCCCGCACGCTGCGGACGTCGAAGCGGCCCGGGCCGGGCGTCGGCGGGGCCGGGGGTGGGGCCAGGTCAAGGGGGGCCGGGTCGGGCGGCGGGACGGCGTCGGTGCCGATGGTGGTGACCCAGCGGGCCCCGTCGGCGGACCGGCCCACCACGACCTCGGGGACGACCAGCACCGCCGGGTCGCCGGGCCGGAAGGGCAGGGCCCCGACGGCCACGGCCCCGGTGCCGGGCCGGTCGACCGGGTCGTCGGCCTCGGCCCCGGCCAGGACCGCGTCGACCTCGGCCACCGGCACCCGGGCCGCCACGCCCCGCCCGGCCACCGTGGTGCCGTCGGCCCGGGTGAACAGCACCCCGTCGGCGCCGGCGAAGGCCACGGGGTCGACGTCGTCGCCCCGCTCGCGGGTGGTGGCGACCAGGCGCCCCGGGCCGACGCTCACGAGCGGGTGGCGGTGAGGAGCCGGGCGATCCCGACCGAGAGCAGGTCGTGGCGGGCCGACCGGAACCCGACCTCCTCGAGCATCCCCACCATCCGCTCCCCGGTCGGCAGGTAGGAGACCGACTTGGGCAGGTAGCGGTAGGCCGCCGGGTCCGACAGCAGCCCGCCGATGCGGGGCACCACCTTCCCGAAGTAGATGCCGTGCCCGAACCGGAGCAGCGGGTTGGGCGGCTCGGCCACCTCGAGCAGGGCGATCCGCCCGCCGGGGCGGACGACGCGGGCCAGCTCGGCGAAGAACCGGGGCAGCTCCTCCAGGTTGCGGAGGGCGAAGCCGCAGGTGACGCCGTCGACGGCCCCGTCGGGCACCGGGAGCCGGAGGACGTCGGCGTGCACCAGCGGGGCCTCGGTCCGGGCCGCCACCAGCATCCCGAACGACAGGTCGACCCCGACGGGCAGGTGCCCGGCCCGGGCCAGCTCGATGCAGAGGTCGCCGGTGCCACAGGCCAGGTCGAGGACCCGGGACCCGGCGGGCAGGTCGAGTGAGCGCACGGTCCGGCGCCGCCAGCCCACGTCCATCCGGAAGGTCATCACCCGGTTCACCAGGTCGTAGCGGGGGGCGATGGTGTCGAACAGGGCCCGGACGGCGGCGACCTTCTCCTCGCCCTCGGGCAGGTGGTCGGCATCGGGCAGGGCGCCGGTGGTGATCGGGCGGCCGGTGGGCGCAGCGGGGGTCACGGCCCGAGGATACGAGCGCCCGCCGCACCGCAACGGGCCCGACCTCGGACGGGATGGGCCCGGCCCGCCGCGGCTGGTCAGCGCGCCACCGGATCGGTGGCGCGCTGACCACGTTCGAGGCCGGGCGCGAGGAAGTTGGTCAACGCGCCATCGGATGGGTGGCGCGCTGACCAACTTCGGGCGAGCGATGGGGCCGGAGGCGAGCGGTGGGACCGGGGGCGGACGGTGATTCGCTCGGTCGGGCGGGACGGGCCAGGATCGCCGCCATGGCCCGTGCCCCGGTGATCCTGCTGCCGCCGTCGGAGGGGAAGGCGCCCGGCGGACGGGGCGCGCCGTGGCGACCCGGCACCGGCGTCCTCCCGGCGCTCGACCCGGTGCGGGCCGAGGTGCTCGCCGCCCTCGACCCCGACGGCACGGGTGTCGCCGCCGCCCCGACCCGGCGGGCGGTCGACCGCTACACCGGCGTCCTCTACAAGGAGCTCGATGCCGGCTCGCTCACCGGCCCGGGCCGGCGCCGCTTCACCACCGGCACCCTGATCGTGTCGGGCCTCTGGGGCCTGGTCGGCCCCCAGGACCGCATCCCCGACTACCGGCTCAAGATGGGGGCGTCGCTCCCCGGCCTCGGGAAGCTGTCGACCTTCTGGCGGCCCCACCTGACCGCCGCCCTGGCCGAGCGCCTGGCCGGCCGGGTCGTGTGGGACCTCCTGCCCCAGGAGCACGCCGCCGCCTGGGTGCCCGACGAGGTGCCGTTCGCCCACCGGGTCACCGTCCGCTTCGTGACCGCCCAGGGGACGACGGTCTCGCACTGGAACAAGCTGCTCAAGGGGGCGGTCGTCCGCCACCTGGTGACCACCGGGCTCGCTCGCCCCGAGGGCCTGGCCGCGCTCGACCACCCGGCCGGCTATCGCTACGACCCCGCTGCCACCGAGACGACCGGCCGCACCACCGCGGTGGTGTTCCGGGAAGGCTGACCCCGCCGCCGCCCATCGCCCGTCGCTCGCGATCACCCTGCGCCAGAACATTTTCTGGTCCGGGTGGGTCGCGTGGGGCGCGAGCGACACGGACGAGAAGGTCGTGGGCCGGGTTCTTGTCCGTCAGGGGCGCGTGGGCGCGACGAGGACGGACGAGAACGCCCGGGCCGGCCGCGGCCGGCGAGCCCGCGGGCTCAGCCGGCGGCGGCCTCGGCCTGGGCGCGCGCCCAGCGGTAGTCGGCCTTGCCGGCGGGGGAGCGGATGAGCTGGTCGACGAACACGAACGCCTTGGGCAGCTTGTAGCGGGCCACGTGGGTGGCGGCCTCGGCCAGCAGGCCGTCGGGGTCCGGCTCGGCCCCCTCGACCAGTTGGACGACGGCGACGACCTCCTGGCCCCACCGCTCCGACGGCCGGCCGGTGACCACCACATCGGCCACCGACGGGTGCGGGGCCAGCGCCATCTCGACCTCCTCGGCGAAGATCTTCTCGCCCCCGGAGTTGATCGTCACCGAGTCCCGCCCGAGCAGCTCGATGATGCCGTCGGACCGCCACCGGGCCCGGTCGCCGGGCACCGCATAGCGCACGCCGTCGATGACGGGGAAGGTCCGGGCCGTCTTGTCGGCGTCGCCCAGGTAGCCGAGGGGGACGAAGCCCCGCTGGGCCAGCCAGCCGACCTCGTCCTCGCCCGGGGTGAGCAGGCGGGTGATCCCCTCGTCGACCACCACGGTGTCGGGCCCGGGCGTGAACGTGCCGGTGCTGGCCGCCCCCTTCACCGACGTCTGCCCCATCTGGGCTCCGGTCTCCGACGAGCCCACGGCGTCGAGGACGATGATGTTCGGGAGCAGGTCGAGGATCCGCTCCTTGAGGGCGGCGGTGAGCGGGGCGCCGCCGTTGGTCACGGCGAACAGCGACGACACGTCGCGGGGCCGGGCGGACAGCTCGTCGATCAGCGGGCGGGCGAAGGCATCGCCCACGATCTGGAGGGTGTTGACCTTCTCCCGCTCGACCAGGTCCCACACGTCGGCGGGGTCGAGCCTGCTCGGGTCGCCGGGGATCACGATGGCCCCGCCGCCGGTGAAGGCGTTGAAGCTCAGCCACTGGGCGGCCCCGTGCATCAGCGGTGGGGTCAGCGCGGCCCGCATCCCGGCCTCGGGGATGGCGGCCACGACGCTGTCGAGGTCGGCGTGGACCTGGTCGGACCCGAACGGCCGCCCGCCCATGGCCCCGACGTAGATGTCGTGCTGGCGCCACAGCACGCCCTTGGGCATCCCGGTGGTGCCGCCGGTGTAGAGGATGTAGAGGTCGTCGGGCGAGGGGGTGCGGTCGGTGAGGGGGCCGTCGGGTGCCGCGGCCAGGGCCTCCTCGTAGTCGCGGGCGGCGGGGAGGAGGTCGTTCCCGCTCTCGTCGGCCACCTGGAGCAGCACCCGGACCGCCGGCACCCGGTCGAGCACCTCGGCCAGCACCGGGGCGAACCGGGCGTGGTACACGAGGCCGGCGGCCCCGGAGTCGCGCAGCAGGTACTCCAGCTCCTCGGCCACGTAGCGGTAGTTGACGTTGAAGGCGCCGACGCGGGCCGCGCTGGCCCCCAGCATCCCCTCCACGTACTCGTTGCCGTTGTGGAGGTAGAGCCCGACGTGGTCGGCGTGGGTCTCGTGGCCGGCCAGCCCGTCCCGTTCGGAGCGGGCGCCCAGCCCGGCGTCGGCGAGCACGTGGGCCAGGCGCCGGGCCCGGTCCCGCACGTCCCGGTAGCTGAGGCGCCGGCCCCGGAACACGATCGCCTCGCGGTCGGGGTGGGCGTCGGCGATGGCGTCGAACACGCCGAAGAGGGTGAATCCCTGGGCCACGGTGGCTCCTCGGACGGGGGTGGGCGTCGCCGAGGTTAGGAGCTGACCTGACGGCCCGTCAGGAACGCGTCGCGGGCCACGCCGCGCACCCACGGGTGGTCGGTCTTGCCCGATGGGAGGCGGTGGACCTCGGGGACCTCGACCACGCCGCGGGGCACCTTGTAGGAGGCCAGGTGCTCGCGGCAGTGGGCGTCGAGGTCGGCCGGGTCGACCACGTGCTCGGGCCGGGCCGCGACCACGGCCACGACGCGCTCGCCCCACCGCTCGTCGGGGACGCCGACCACGGCGGCGTCGAACACGTCGGGGTGGGCCTTCAGCACCGCCTCGACCTCGTCCGGGAAGACCTTCTCCCCGCCGGTGTTGATCGAGCTGGCGCCCCGGCCGAGCAGGGTGACCGTGCCGTCGGCCTCGACCCGGCCCAGGTCGCCGGGGATGGCCCACCGCTCGCCCCCGACCATCGGGAAGGTGGCCGCCGTGCTCTCCGGGTCGTTCCGGTAGCCGAGCGGGATGTGGCCCCGGCGGGCGATCAGCCCGATGCGACCGGTGTCGATGCCGGGCACGAGCGGGTCGAGGTCGTCGTCGAGGACCGCGGTGTGGTCGCCGAGCGGGAAGCGGGCGGCCGGCGCCGCGACCTGCCCGGGCCAGGCCACGGCGTTGCCCTGGCCCCCGGTCTCGGACGTGCCGTAGCCGTCGACCACCGCGACCCAGGGGAGGTGGCGGGTCAGCTCGTCCCGCACCGCGGGGGACAGCACGGCCCCGCCGGAGACGACGGCGACGAGGGCGTCGAGCGACCAGCGACCCGGAGCCTGCTCGAGGGCGTCGGCGAGAGGGCGGCCGAAGGCGTCGCCCACCACGACCACCAGGCTGGCCTGCTCGGACTCGACGACGTCCCACAGGTCGTCGGGCACGAAGGTCGACGTGGGCAGGGTCACCACGGTCCCGCCGGCCAGCAGCGTCCCCAGCGCGACCCACTGGGCGGTGCCGTGGATCAGGGGCGAGGCGATGACGACACGGGACCGGCCGGCCGCGGCCCGCTCGACCAGCTCGGTCGGGGTGGCGGGCACGTCGGTCGGGGCGCCGTCGACCACCGCCGCCCCCCGGCCGGCCCCGAGGGCGGCGAAGAGGATGTCCTCGTGGCGCCACTCGACACCCTTGGGCATCCCCGTGGTGCCCCCCGTGTAGAGGAGGTAGCGGTCGTCGCCGGAACGTCCGGCGGGGTCGGGCCGGCCCGCGGGCGCCGCCGCCAGGCGGGCCTCGTGCTCCTCGCCCCGGCCGACCAGCGCCACGACGTCGTCGCCGTCGGCCCGGAGGGCGGCGATGGCGGGGTCGACCGCCTCGCCCAGGTCGGGGCCGTGGAGCACGACGCGGGGCCGGGCGTCGCGCAGCAGGTAGGTCATCTCCGCCGCGGTGTAGCGGTAGTTGACGTTGAAGGGGACGGCCTGCAGCTTGTACGCACCGAGGAGGGCCTCGATGTGCTCGCTGCCGTTGCGGAGGGCGATGCCCACGCGGTCGCCGCGGCCGACGCCGTGGGCCGCGAGCACGTGAGCGGCCCGGTCGGCCCGGTCGTCGAGCTCGGCGTAGGTCAGCCGGGACCGCCCGACCACCACCGCCTCCCGCCGCCCGACCCGCTCGACGACCCTCTCGAACAGGTCGGCCAGGTTCCAGCTCCGGGCCATCACGCGACGGTAGCGAGGCCCCCGCTCACGCCCGGAATCTGTGGCGCCTGCACACAACGGGGTCAGACCCCGTTGTGTGTCGGCTACTCGTAGTAGCGGAAGATGATCTTGGCGACGCAGGAGGGCTTGGGGGCACCCTCGACCTCGAAGGTGAAGGTCATGGTGACCTGGGCGCCACCGGGGATGTCCTCGACCGAGTCGAGCGCGGCGCCCAGCCGGACCTTCGACCCGACCGGCACCGGCGACGGGAACCGGACCTTCTCGCAGCCGTAGTTCACGCCCATCTTGATGCCCTCGACCCGCATGACCTGCGGGGCCAGCATCGGGCCCATCGACAGGGTGAGGTAGCCGTGGGCGATCGGGCCGCCGAAGGGCGACTCGGCCCGGGCCCGCTCCGGGTCGACGTGGATCCACTGGTGGTCGCCGGTGGCGTCGGCGAACGTGTCGACCTGCTCCTGGGTGACCTCGACGTAGTCCGAGTACCCGAGGTGGGTGCCCACCAGCTCCTTCAGACCGCTGATGCCCTGGATGATCGTCGTCATGCGGGCATCATGGCGCACGTGAGCGAGCCCGACCCATCCGTTGCGGGGCTGGCCGGTGTGGTGCTGGCGGCAGGGGCGGGCACCCGGCTGCGGCCCCTCACCCGGCTACGACCGAAGGCCCTGTGCCCCGTCGGCCCCCGGCCCCTGGTCGACCACGCCCTGGCGCGGGTCGCGCCCCATGTCGAGGAGGTGGCGGTCAACGTCCACCATGGTCGGTTGCTGATGGAGGCCCACCTCACCCGGGCCGGAGCGGCCGTCCGGCCCCACCTGTCGATCGAGCCGGACCGGGCCCGGGGCACCGCCGGGGGGCTCGGGTTCCTGCGGGGCTGGGTCGGCGGGCGGGCCGTGCTGGTCACCAACGCCGACGCCTGGCTCACGGTCGACCTCGCCGGCTTCGTCGCCGGGTGGGACGGTGAGCGGACCCGGCTGCTGTGCGTCGAGGACCCGGCCCGGGGTGACTTCGGGTCGCTGCGGTACTGCGGCGTCGCCCTGATGCCGTGGTCGGCGATCGAGGGCCTCGGTCCCGAGCCGGCCGGGCTCTACGAGATGTCGTGGCGGGCCGATGCCGAGGCCGGCCGGCTCGACCTGGTGGTGCACGACGGTGCGTTCGTCGACTGCGGCACGATCGCCGACTACCTGGCCGCCAACCTGTCGGCCGGGGGCGGCGAGAGCGTGGTGGGCGAGGGCGCCCGGCTCGGCGAGGGCTGCGAGCTGGTGCGCTCGGTCGTGTGGCCCGGCGCCCGGGTCGCCCCCGGCGAGCGCCTGGTCGACGCGGTCCGGGCCGGCCCCCTCACCGTCCTCGCCCGGTGAGGACAGGGAACGCGTGGCGGCGGCGGTGACCGCGAGGCGCGGACCCCGTGACTAGGTGCCTTCGGGGATGAGCGGCGGTCGGTCCGGGTCGTCGACGACGACGTGGACGGGCACCTCGAGGGCGGCCTGGTAGCGGCGGGCCGCGGCGAGGACCGTGTCGACGTAGTGCCCCGAGTGGTTGTACGAGAAGTACGCGGCGCGGAGCTGGTCCTCCTGCGTGAGGTCGGTGCGCCCGGCGCAGAGGTAGGCGGTCGCCGCCGCGGCGGCGTCGTAGATCGTGAACGGGTCGGCGGCGCCGTCGTGGTCGCCGTCGCGGCCCCACGCCCGCCACGTCGAGGGGATGAACTGCATCGGCCCGACGGCACGGTCCCACACTGGGTCGCCGTCGTAGATGCCCCCGTCGGTGTCGGGGATGGCGGCGAAGGCCCCGGACCCGTCGAGCTGGGGGCCGATGATCTTCACCGACGGGTACCCGCGGGCGCCGAGCCGGCCCCCGCCGTGGGTGCCGTGGCGGCCCTCGACCTTGGAGATGCCGGCGAGCGCCCACCACTCGACCCGGCACGGGGCCTCGGCCGCGGCCTTCACCCACGCGTCGAGGGCGACGAGCGGGAAGTCGATGTCGTCGACGTCGACGTCGGCCCGCAGCCGGGCCGGGGCGATGCGGGTGCCGGCGGCGACGACGTCGGCCTCGCGGTCGGCCACGGCCTCCACCGCATCGGCCTCCTCGGCCCGGGTGCGCTCGGTCTCGGCATCGAGGTCGACGATGTGCTGCTCGGCCGCCTCCCGGGCCGTGACGGCGTCGCGTTCGGCCTGCTCGGCCGCCTCCCGGTCGCGGCGGGCCCGGTCCTCGGCCGCGACCGCGGTGCGCCGGTCGTCGAGCCGGGCCTCGACGTCGCCGGACCGAGCCTCGACCGAGGTGCCGCCGTACCCGAGCCGGAGGAGCGAGTCGCCCACGTCGGCCTCCTCGCTCAGGAGGGCCAGCCGGTCGCCGCTGTTCGACGCCCGGTTGACGTAGGCGGCGATCATCAGCTCGCGCAGGTCGTCCCGGGCCTGCTCCAGCCGGTCGAGCGCGGCCTCGGCCCGATCGGCCCGCCGCCGGTGCTCGGCCGTCGCCGCCTCCCGGGCCTCGCCGGCGGCTGCCTCCTCCTGGCGGCGCTGCTCCAGGGCGGCGACGGCCTCGGTGCGCTGCTCGCCGAGGTCGACGATGTGCTGGCGGAGGTCGTCGCGGTGGGCGATGGCGTCGTCCCGGCGGTCCTCGGCGCCGGTCAGCAGCCCTTCGACGCGATCGAGCTCGGAGCTGGTGATCGGGATGTCGTCGAGCGCCGGCGACGGTGGGTTGGTCGCGATCGGGTCGTCGATGAAGCCGGGGTCGTAGGGCCCGGCGGCGGGGTCGCCCTCGGGCGTCTGCGCCGCGACCGTGGTGGCGGCGACGGGGGTGGCCGCCGCGGTGGCCACCGGGCGCGGTGCCGCGGCTCGCTCCGGGGGGAGGACCGGTGCTCCGGCCACCGGGGCCGCAGGGGCCAGCCCGGCGGCGGTCAGGGCGGCGAGGGCGAGCAGGGACGCCAGCCGGATGGGCTGCCTCCTCGTCCGAGCCTGTCGCGCCGTGCTCACGTCGTCGTGTTCCCCGTCGGTCCCCCGGAAGCGGTGGGCCAGGCTACCGGCCGGGCCGGGTGCGGTCACGGCGGGTCGGTGTCGCCACCGTCGCAGCCGTGGCCGCCAACTGGCCGCACGCGGCGTCGATCGTCGAGCCCCGGGTGTCGCGCACGGTCACGTTCACCTGTCGGTCCTCGAGCGCCCGTCTGAAGCCTTCGACCCCGGCCGGGGGGGTCCCCCGGGTCGGGTACCCGGGCGTCGGGTTGAGGGGGATCAGGTTGACGTGGGCGCGGAGGTCACGGGCGTAGGCGGCGAGGCGGGCGGCGTCGGCGGGCCGGTCGTTGACCCCGTCGATCAGCGCCCACTCGAAGCTCAGCCGGCGCCCGGTGCGCTCGATGTGCTCGGCGCAGGCCTCGGCCAGCAGCGCCAGCGGGTAGCGCCGGTTGATGGGCACCAGCTCGTCGCGGAGGGCATCGTCGGCGGCGTGGAGCGACACGGCCAGGTTGACCGGGAGGTCGGCCGTGGCCAGCCGACGGATGCCGGGCACGATGCCGACGGTCGACACAGTGAGGTGGCGGGCGCCGAGGCCGAGGTCGTCGTGGATGCGGTGGACGGCGGCCCACGTGTTGTCGAAGTTGGCCAGGGGCTCGCCCATCCCCATGAAGACGACGTTGCCCAGCCGGCGGCCGTCGTCGCGGGCGCGGCGGGCGGCCCGGGCCACCTGCTCGACGATCTCGCCGGCGGTGAGGTGGCGCTGGAAGCCGGCCTGCCCGGTGGCGCAGAACCCGCAGCCCATGGCACAGCCGGCCTGGCTCGACACGCACACCGTCGAGCGGCGCGGGTAGTGCATCAGCACGGTCTCGACCCGGCTCCCGTCGCCGAGGGCCCACAGCCACTTCACCGTGTCGCCGCCGTCGGCCACCGACTCCGCCACCGGCGTGAGCGCCGGCGGGAGCGCCTCGGCCAGGCTGGCCCGCAGGGCGAGCGGGAGGTTCGTCATCTCCTCCGGCGTCGCGAGGGTGTCGTGCAGCCCGGCCCACACCTGGTCGACGCGATACCGCGGCTGGTCGGCCAGCAGGGCCGCGAGACCGGCGCGGTCGACGTCGTAGCGGGTGGGGACCATGACCCTCCGAGGCTACGGGGCGAGCGACGTCGACACGATGTGCCGCGCCCGTCGAGGCGCGCCCGCGGTGTCAGACACCTTCTGTGCGACCTCGTGTCGACGACGAGCCGGTCGGCCGGGCGGGGCGGCTCCGGACCCGACGGGTGCGGGTCGTGACGAACCCGAGCCGGTCGTAGAGCCGGCGGGCGGGGGCGTTGTCGGCCTCGACGTACAGCAGGGCCCGGGTGACGCCGCGGGCCGCGAGGTGGGCGAGCCCGCCGACGACCAGCGCCCGCCCCAGCCCGTGGCCGGACGCGTCGGGGTCGACGCCGATCACGTAGATCTCGCCGGCCCCGGCGTCGTCGCTGCCGGGCGGGTGGACCTTGGTCCAGCAGGACCCGGCCATGGTGCCGCCGGCGGCGACCGGCGGGTTGCCGTCGAGGACGAGGAGGCCGTCGGGGTCGAACCACGGTTGCGCCATGGCGGCGTGGAGGCTGGCGAAGGTCTCCCGGCCCTGGTCGGGGTGGTGGGCGAAGGCCCGGTTGTTGGTGCGGAGCCAGGCCGCCTCGTCGGCGGGGCCGGGCCGGAACGGTCGGAGCGGGAGCGTCGGGGCATCGGCCGCGGCCTCGGGGGGGAGGGGCAGCGTCCGCTCCATGCGGAGGATGTCGCGCCGGTCGGGGAGGTCGGCCGCGGCCGCCACCGCGTCGACCTGGCCGGCGGGTCCGTCGGACTCCCAGTGGACCGCAGCCGCGCCCGCGGCCAGGTCCCGATCGGTCAGCCGGGCGATCAGGGCGGCGAAGGGGGCCACGTCGGCCTCGGGGAGGACGGCGTCGAGCGGGACCGGGCCCCGGAGCCACGTCTCGCCGCTGCGGGCCCGTGCTGTCACGGTCAGGCCGGGCCGGCCGGCCACGTGGCCCCCGTCGTCGTCGAGCACCAGGTCGGTCACCCCATCGGAGAGTACGGCGTCGGTGGCGCCGATCCGCACGCCTCGGCCGACGGGATCGGCCGGGGCCGCGTCGCGGGCGCGCCGGGACGGGTCGGACGGCCACGCTCGGGAGTCCCGCGCCGCGGGTGGACGCGTGGTCGCGTGGTCCTGCCCAAAAGTGTGGCAGTAACTGTCGAAGAAATCTGACCGCGACCGTCGCCGGGGCTGGACTCCCGGCTGTCGTTGCCTATGATGGGCGCCGACCAGGTTCCCGCCACCTGGTTCCTGCGACGCCGGGATCCGCCGCCTGGCGTCGCCCCGACGGGGGCGCCACTGGCGCCCCCGTCGTCCTTTTCCACCCGACTTCCGGGTAACGGCGGTGTCGTCAGCCGACCAGCCGCTCGGCCCGGCGCAGCGCCCGGTGGGCCGAGCGCAGGGCCCGCTCGGCGTCGAACAGGGCGGCGGCCAGCGACT